>NZ_MAGO01000003.1 GCF_001687335.1 Dissulfuribacter thermophilus
TTTTTAAGGATTTCATAATTAGACCCACACGGGGGCCTGTTTTATTTAAAATTCAATATGTTTTAAAATGAATTCTTTTTAACCCCATCCCTCTCCCCATGAACTTTTAAAAAATGATGTTTTTCAATGTGATATTATTCACAGGAAAGTTTAAAAAATTTAATTTTTGTTGTCAATAGTATTAGAAAACACAAAAAAATTATTCAAAAGAGGAAAAAACGAGACTATGTTCTGTTTGGGGACGACCCCGCCCATGAAAAAGATAGGATCTTAATTAGGACCAATTAGGGCGCAGACGTACAAGTCATACGTCTGCGCCCAATAAAAGTCTTTACAGCTCAAGGAGTCTTGCCTGAGTAACCCCTTCTTGAGCAAGCAAGTTGTCGAGTACTTCTTTAGAGACTACTTCGTTCGTAGTAAGAAGAATTACGTTTCTCTTATGACTTGGGTCCTGACCAACTTGCATCCTGGCAATATTTATACCAGCGCTTCCCAAGGTCATACCAATTCTACCTATTACCCCTGGCCGATCTTCATTATAGATCAATAACATATGCCCCTCTGGTACTGCCTCAAGTCTGAAGTCATTGAGTCGCACCAGCCTTGGCTCCTTTTTCCCAAAAATAGTGCCAGAGATAATATTTTCCTCACTACCACCCTTTACTTTAACTGTAATAAGATTGGTAAAATCTTCTGCAGTACTGCTCTTGGATTCTGTGACCTTGATTCCCCTTTCTTCAGCAATTATAGGAGCATTAACAGAATTGACGTCTTCCCTAACAGCAGGGGCTAGAAGTTCCTTCAGCATTGCTATGGTGACTGGTTTCGTATCGAGTTCTGCCACATCTCCCTGGTATATCACCTCAACCTCTTCAATTGGCCCTTCAAGTATCTGGGCCTGGAATGCACCTATCTTCTCTCCCAATCCAATGTAGGGAGCGAGCTGGGCAAGAGCTTCACCTGTAACAGATGGTACATTCACGGCATTGCGAACTTCTCCATTCAGGAGATAATCACGAATCTGCCGTGCAACTGCAACTGCCACATTTTCCTGAGCCTCTTTTGTAGAAGCACCAAGGTGTGGTGTACATATGAAATTTTCTAGAGAAAGAAGCTTATTCTCAAGAGTGGTTGGCTCTTTTTCAAAGACATCCAGGGCAGCAGCCTTCAGTTTGCCGCTCTTTAGTGCCTCATAGAGGTCCTCTTCATTGATAATACCTCCACGGGCACAGTTAACAACAATTGCGCCGTCCTTCATTTTATCAAAAAGATCTTTATTAAGAAGCCACTTTGTCTCTGGAGTAAGTGGAGTATGGACACTGATATAGTCTGCGCGGGCAAGCACACCATCAAGGTCCATTAGTTCCACCCCCATCCGTTCTGCCAGATCAGGTCTTATATGGGGGTCGAAGGCAACCACTTTCATCTTAAGCCCTTGGGCAAGTTGGGCTACAATACTCCCAATCCTTCCGATACCAATGATCCCAAGGGTCTTTCCAGCCACCTCCTGTCCTAAAAACTTCTTCTTCTCCCATTTTCCTTCCTTCATAGATGCAGTGGCCTGTGGAATGTGGCGGGATACAGCCAGTATCATGGCAATAGTATGCTCTGCAGCAGAATTAGTATTCCCACCCGGGGTGTTCATCACCACGATGCCATGTTTGTTACATGCAGGTATATCCACGTTATCAAGACCTGTACCTGCCCTTCCAACTACTTTTAACTCATCTGCTGCTTCCACAAGATCAGCAGTTACCTTGGTATTACTCCTAATGATCAGACCATGGACTCCTTTAATTGCCTGTCTTAACTCTTCTGGGCTAAGTCCAAGCTTTTCCTCTACCTCTATTCCTGCATCTCTTAGTATTTCTATACCTTCATTCGCTATTGGGTCTGTAACTAGTACCTTCATAGTCCGTACACCTATCCTTTCTTTATAGTGTAATAGCTATTCGAATATCGAATATTCGAACAAATTCTAAGTTTCTATCACTCTAAACCACAAAAACCTTATTTTTTAAACTTTTGTTCTATATTTCCCATTATTGTTCATTACTACCACGTAAAATGCCACAAGATAAAAAATTTGAAAAGTCCCCACATCCTCTAAGTGTAAGCACCTGCACAGCACAGCTGATGCTATGCGTATCAGGGAAAAGGGTAGTCTCTCCAATCTGAGCCACTTCCAACAAAAGTGATTGCTTACTATTTGGGCCCTTCCCCATAACCTCCTCCACCTGGTGTCCTTATCTCAATACAATCTCCTTCATTCACTTCCACATGACACTTTCCAGGTAGTATCTTCCATTTTATCTGTCCATTTTTTTTGATCCGGTTTATGCCACACCTTCCTGGCTCGCCTCCAAATAGACCATATGGAGGAATTGTCCGCCGTTCAGAAAGTATGCTGACATGTGCGGGCTTTAAGAACTTAATCCGTCTTATGATCCCATCGCCTCCCCGATATCTTCCTCTTCCCCCAGAATCAGCTCTTAAAGCATACTCCTCAACTAAAAATGGATATTGCTGCTCTAGGGCTTCAATAGGAGTATTCAGTGTATTGGTCATATGGGTCTGGATCCCTGACAATCCATCAAGGGTAGGCCTAGCCCCCATACCTCCACCAATAGTCTCGTAATACGCATATTCATTACCCCATTGATCTATACCACCAATTGCGAGGTTATTCATGGTCCCTGCACTTGCAGCTGGAATCTTATTTGGGCATGCCTTTGCCAATGCCCCAAACATTACATCCACAATACGCTGTGAGGTCTCAACATTTCCAGCTGCCACTGGGCTTGGATACTGGGCATCCACAATAGTGCCTGGCCGTGTAATTACTTGAATTGGTCTAAGCGCCCCTGAATTCACTGGATAGCCTTCTCCTATCAGACAAAATACGCAATAATAAACACAAGATCTCGTAACGCTTTTTACAGTGTTTAATCCAGTACCAACAGAAGGATTACTCCTTGAAAAATCTGCGATTAGTGCATCTTCTTTAATTGTCAAATCTACAACTATCTTGATAGCCTGTTTATCTAGGCCATCATCATCTAGAAAGTCTTCAAAAGAATAGGTCCCATTTGGAATTGCACCAATTACGGATCTCGTAACTCTTTCTCCGTAATTGAGTAATTCTTCAATGCATGCCTCTAAAAAGTCTGAGCAGTACCTTTGCAGTAGTTCCTTGATTCGCATATCGCCACGCCTGAGTGCTGCGACTTGGGCCCTGAGATCACCTTCTCGTTCCTTTGGATTTCTAACCTGGGAAAGGAAGGGATAAAGAAAATCCAACATGAGCTCATCTTCTTTATATAAATAGGTGGGGCGGATCAATTCGCCCTCTCTATGAATTGAATTCTCAAGAGGCATTGACCCTGGAGTTACCCCTCCTACATCAGCGTGATGGGCACGAGAGACCAGATAATAGCTCGGAGAGTCTGATTTTCCTATGAATACTCCCTTGATTAAGGTAATGTCTGGTAGATGTGTCCCCCCTGAATATGGATCATTGGTTATGATCACGTCCCCTGGCCTCAATTTAAAGGCCTTTGTAACCTCTTTTACAGTATCAGGCATGGCTCCGAGATGGACAGGTATATGGGCAGCCTGGGCAATTAGATTCCCGTTTGCGTCAAATATCGCGCAAGAAAAATCTCTCCTCTCCTTTATATTTGGAGAATAGGCAGCCCGCTCAAGGACTATGCCCATCTCTTCTGCTATTGAACAAAATGACTTGTTAATTATTTCAATATCTATTGGAGTAGGCATGAGCTTCTCTTACCACAACTTTTCCCCTTGACAACCCATTTTCTAATAGTTAAAAAAGTTGCGTTACCATTCCGGGAGCATATATATAGGCCACAATCTCGAAAATTTTCCCCCAGTTGTTACAATAGGAGAGGCAAAAGATTAGGGCTTAGCCCGGAAGGGTATATTATTTTGAAAGGATACTTTAAATTGAGAGGTTTTGACTATGAAACGAGACCCAGCAAAGATCAGAAACATTGGTATTAGCGCTCACATTGACGCAGGGAAAACGACCCTTACTGAACGCATTCTCTATTATACAAATCGTATACACGCTATTCACGACGTTAAAGGAAAAGACGGCGTAGGTGCCACAATGGACTTTATGGAGTTGGAAAAAGAACGTGGCATCACAATTACATCAGCCGCAACCTATTGTGAATGGCGTGGACACGAAATCAACATTATTGATACTCCAGGCCACGTAGACTTCACAATAGAAGTTGAAAGGGCACTTAGGGTCTTGGATGGCGGTATATTGGTGCTATGCTCGGTAGGTGGCGTGCAGTCACAGTCAATCACTGTGGATAGGCAGATGAGCCGTTACCACGTCCCCTGTCTTGCATTTGTAAACAAGTGTGACCGTACAGGGGCAAATCCCTATAAGGTAGTGGAACAGCTCAAGGAAAAACTTGGGCATAATGCAGTACTTATGCAGATTCCCATAGGGCTTGAGTCTGACTTTGATGGCGTTGTTGACCTAGTTACCATGAAGGCGGTTTATTTTGATGGTTCAAACGGTGAACATGTCCGCTACGAGGAAATCCCATCTGAGCTCGTTGCAGAGGCGGAAAAAAGACGTGAGGAACTAATCGATGCTGCCAGTATGTTTTCAGATGAGCTCATGGAAGCAGCCCTTGAAGGCGAAATACCAGAAGATCTTCTGAGAGATGCCATCAGAAAAGGTACTCTAAAACGCGAACTCACACCAGTATTTATGGGCTCAGCCTATAAAAATAAGGGCGTCCAACCACTCTTGGATGCTGTCACCTATTATTTGCCACACCCAGCTGAAGTTGAAAACAAGGCCCTTGACCTCGATCGCGACGAAGAAGAAGTGGTACTAGAGGCAGATCCTGAAAAGCCGTTAGTTGCCCTGGCATTTAAGCTAGAGGAAGGACGCTACGGACAGCTCACCTACATCAGGGTCTATCAAGGGACCTTGAGAAAAGGAGACATGATCTTCAACAACCGCAGTGGACAAAAGGTCAAGGTGGGTAGGGTCGTCCGCATGCATGCCAATCAGATGGAAGACATTGAATCCATCCCTGCTGGCTATATTGGTGCATTGTTCGGTATTGATTGCGTGTCCGGGGATACATTTACAACCCCAGGCTATAGGTACTCCATGACTTCCATGCATGTACCAGATCCAGTTATCAGCCTTGCAATTGTTCCTGCTGACAATAAGGCCCAGGTCAATATGAGCAAGGCACTGTCACGTTTCACTAAGGAGGATCCTACTTTCAGGGCCTATGTGAACCACGAAACAGGTGAAACCATCATCTCAGGTATGGGAGAGCTACATCTGGAAGTCTATATCGAAAGGATGAAACGTGAATACAATGCAGAGGTCTCAGTAGGAGCTCCTCAAGTGGCCTACAGGGAAACCATCACCAAGAGGGCTGAATTCAACTACACCCACAAAAAGCAGACTGGTGGTGCAGGTCAGTTTGGACGTGTGGCAGGTTGGATAGAGCCTCTACCAGACGGAGATTTTGAATTCGAAAGCCAGATCGTAGGAGGTGCAATCCCGACTGAATTTATCCCCTCTTGTGAAAAAGGATTTAGGGCAAGCATGGAAAAGGGTCTACTCTTGGGCTTTCCAATCACTGGAGTGAAAGTAGTAATTAATGATGGACAGGCCCACTCAGTTGACTCTTCAGATATGGCATTCCAGGCAGCAGCAAGGGGAGCTTTTAAAGAGGCCTACATGAAGGCAAAGCCAGCAATACTAGAGCCAATTATGAAGGTTGTAGTTGAGACCCCTGCAGAATTTCAGGGAGCTGTAATGGGCTCTCTAAATCAGAGAAGGGGTATGATTATCGGTACCCAAGATGAAGGCGACATGTGTGTTATCGAAGCTGAAGTACCACTGGCCGAGATGTTTGGTTATTCCACAGTACTCAGATCTGCTACTCAGGGTAAAGCCCAGTTCACCATGGAATTTGCAACCTACAAGCAAGTACCCAAGAATGTGGCTGAGGAGTTAATCAAAAAGGCTCAGGAAGAAAAGAAAAAGGCTGCATAAGCGCGTGCTGTTTAAATGGGTGATATTATATATTTAGTTGAGAGGTCACTAACCATGTTAAAACACGATCTTATTAAAAGAAATCCCTTGAGACTCCTAGATAGTGAGGGCTCAAGGATACTAGGCGAAGGAGAGTTTGGTGGAGTTGTAGCTCGCGCAGGTGTTGGAAAGACCGCATTCTTGGTCCAGGTTGCAATGGATAGCTTGCTCAATGGAAAAAATGTACTACACATCTCTCTTGATCAACCTGTTAAAAAGGTATGCCTGTGGTACGAAGAGGTATTCAATTCCATAACTGAGGAATACAATTTCAAAAACGGTAACACCCTGTGGGAAGAAATCCTCCTCCATAGATTTATTATGACCTTCAAGTCTGGGGACTTTAACATTGAGATCCTGGAAGAACGCCTGAACGATCTCATAGAGCAGGGGATCTTTTTCCCACAGGTCTGTCTTGTAGATGGTCTAAAATTTGATGAAACAGTTAGAGAAATATTGAATGAGCTAAAATTGTTGGCAAAAGACCAGGGTTTTCCCTGCTGGTTTTCAATTAAATCTCATAGAGACGAGCCAAAGGTAGAATCTGGATTTCCAGTCTCTTTAGCCCAGGTGGAAGACCTTTTTGATGTGGTCTTTGAGCTAGCTCCTTCGACAAACGAAATCGAGATAAGGGTACTAAAAGACAAGGCCGGAAGATTCAAAGATCCCGGTGATCGTGTTGTATTAGACCCTTCAACATTTTTAATGAAAAAAAGTGATTGAAAAAAAGGTATCCCTATTAAGGGTTGATAATTTTACCCTTTCCTTTAAAAAAGGATCTTCAAGAGTGCCCCTTTTAAAGGGGCTTTCTTTTTTTGTAAATCCAGGGGAATCCCTCTGCATTGTAGGGGAATCAGGGTGCGGGAAGACCCTTACATCTCGATCCATTCTCGGGCTCATAGACCAAAAGATATTTGAAATAGATAGCGGGGAGATCTTATTTAAAGGGCAAAATATCCTTAAATTAAATGAAAAAGACCTGATCAAGATAAGAGGCAAAGAAATTGCCATGATATTCCAAGAGCCTATGACTGCCCTTAATCCTGTATTTACAATAGGCCAACAAATAGAAGAGATGCTAACCATCCATCTTGGCTTAACAAAACAACATGCTCGCTCTAAAATTATTGAACTCTTGAAAGCAGTAGGGATTCCTGACCCAGAATATAGGATGCACAGCTATCCTCATGAGCTTTCTGGTGGCATGCGCCAAAGGGCCATGATTGCAATGGCCATCTCTTGTAATCCATCTCTTTTGATCGCAGATGAACCGACCACTGCATTGGATGTTACAGTACAAGCCCAAATCCTTTCTCTATTGAAACGTCTAAAACAGTCAAACAATATGGCTCTTATCCTAATAACCCATGACTTAGGGATAGTCTCTACTATAGCAAATAGAGTCATAATTATGTATGCTGGCTATATTGTTGAAGAGGCTAGTGTATCTGAATTGTTTTCTAATCCACTTCATCCATATACACAGGGGCTTTTAAAAGCTATTCCGTATGAAATCAATTGCGAAGTAACACAAAAAAGGCGCCTTGAATCAATACCAGGAAATGTTCCGTCAATGGATGAAATAGGCACGGGTTGCCCATTTCAACCAAGATGCAAAAAACAAATGCCTATGTGTTCAGAAAGGCTTCCACAATTAAAAACAATATCTAAAGGGCAAAGAGTCAGATGCCATTATTATAATTAAGCTTAAAGGACAGCTTGAGAGGTCCTCCAAAGACTAGCACCAGAACACTTTTTTCGCCTTCTGACAAGAAATATGCACTTTTTATGCCCTTTAATCCAAGCTTTCATGACGAACGAATTTGTCACCCCCGTATAAAAGTGTTGAGTTTTGAGTGTTGAGTTAAAGGAAGAGAACTTTCCACCTTAAACTTTTTATAACGTCTTCGCCCTCCAGCCTCTGGCTTTTTTTGTACAGGCAGGGCTTGCTTCTCCCTTCTACCTTCTGCCTTCTACCTGTTATACTAGACGAATTATCCCAACGGGGATTTTCACGGCAAATTATGCAGCTCGAAAGCCTTGCAGAATATGCAAGGCTGAGGGTATGCAAAGGACTTAGGTACTTCAAGTCCCCGACAAAGCAAGGCCATTCAGTAAAGTTGCGAGCCCATTGGGGCTTCAAATCCCTGAAATTTAATCGCCGTATCAAGCAGCACCTTTTGGGTAAAGGGACAAGACCGATCTAGTTAAAAGGCCATAGACTTTTCCAAATAGAACTTGCCTCACCTTCTATCTCCGCAATCTTTCCATCAGGTGATGACAAGAGCTGGCTTTGCAGATGTTGTGCATCTCTAGCTATAGTAGTATCGGGGTACCTTGCAAGGAGTGTTTTCAATCTAAAAAGTGCCTGTTTTTTCTGTCCTGTCCTAATGTACCACTTGGCAACTACAAATTCGTGTGCTGCAAGTCTCTCTCGGGCCACCTTAATTCGCCTTTTTGCTTCAAACGAATACGGCGAATTCGGATATCTCCTCAGCAGTCTCTCAAAGGTCTCAATCACCTTATGAGTAAAGGTCTGATCTCTATCTGGGGTTGCCATTAACCTGTAATAACAGGTTCCTATCTGAAAGATGGCATAAGGGATATATTGATGTGTTGGATGGAGCTTTTCAAATTCCTCATACAGGGGGATAGCCTCCTCATAAAGACCTTGAAAGAACTTACAGTCTGCAAGCCTTAATTCTGCTATTGCTGCATATGGACTGAATGGATAACGATCCTTGATTTTCTGAAATAACTCTTGAGCTAAAATGAATCTACCACGCCTGAAATGCTGGATAGCTTCTTTTTGAAGCTTTTCTTCAGTCTTTACAGGTTCAAGCTCTTGCCTTTTTTGTTGATTACTAGAAAATGGCCAAATTTTGCCTAAAGTGCTACATCCACTTAGATACGGCCCAATAAAGAGGATTAACATCAATGGTATCGACGTAGAAATTTTCTTTTTCATATATCTCAAGATTTCAGATCAGTTGAAATTTTACTCCATAAGCAGCAATTGCGCCATCAGAAACAGCCGTGATTATTTGCCTCAATGGCTTTGACCTGCAATCACCAGCAGCAAACATCCCTGGCAAACTCGTCTTCATCCAATCATCAGTAATGATGAAACCCTGCTCATCTGTATCTACAATATCTCTAACCAATTCTGTATTGGGGTGGATTCCAATAAAGACGAACACCCCTTGAACACTGAGATCAGCTACTTCCCCTGTCTTCACATTTTTTATCTTACAGCTCTGTACCTCGTCCTCTCCATGAATGGCTTCCACTATGGTATTCCATATGGGTTCAATCTTGGGATGGTTTAGGACCTTGTCCTGAAGGGTCTTTACAGCGCGGAGTTCGTCACGCCTATGTATGAGATAGATCTTTTCAGCAAATTTAGTTAGGAACAATGCCTCTTGACAGGCACTATCCCCACCTCCTACTACTGCAATAACTTGATCCTTAAAAAAAGGGCCGTCGCATGTTGCACAATAACTTACGCCGCGACCTATAAGTTCATTTTCGCCAGGAATTTCCAGATGCTTTGGTCGCGCACCAGTTGCCAGAATTATGGACTTTGAAACAATTTCGTCTCCAGAAGCCAATTGAGTGACAAATTGATCATAAGAAACCTTGTTTATCCTGACTACCTCGCCATTTCTAAAACAGGCCCCAAATCGTTCAGCGTGCATTCTCAAATTCTCAATGAGATCGTATCCACTAATCCCATCTTTAAAGCCGAGATAATTATCTACCCAATCTGTCTGAAGTACCTGTCCACCAGGGCTTAATTTTTCTACTAGGCAGGCGTCTAACCCCGAACGACATGCATAAAGGGCAGCACCAAGTCCAGCTGGTCCTGCCCCAACTATCACACAATCATATGTCTCTTTGGCCATTGCCATGAGTATTTATAGCATAGAATTCTCTAGAGCACCTTGTTCAAAGAAGCCTCTATCATGGCCTTCCCTACTGCACCAGTAATCTGATCCACCACCTGACCATCCTTGAAAAGGATAAGTGTTGGAATGGCCCTAATACCAAATTTCCCAGGAGTTACTGGGTTCTCATCAACATTCATCTTTGCGATTTTTACCTTTCCATCATAGTCCTCTGCCAACTCTTCAATGACAGGTGCAATAGCCCTGCACGGCCCGCACCATGCAGCCCAAAAATCGACCAACACAGGAATGTCTGAATTTAAAACCTGGGCTTCAAAGTTGCCATCGGTTACATGAATAACTTTTTCTCCTGCCATCTTTTTCTCCTTTATATAATTTAATTTTTAACCCAAAATCCGAGAAATAGTTCACAACAACGTAGAATAAACCTCGTACAGTGTCAAGGAGCTTCATTATTAAACAATTCCTAACATCTAAATTATTATAGAGGCATTAAGTTCATTCCTCTAAAAAATATAAATACAGAAAACAATCTGTGCCAGGCTAACATCCAGCAACTTTTATTATAACACGATTAAAAATCTTTTTCCTGCAAAGACCTTTCCTATTTTCCATCCAACATAGATTTTTTCCTGTCCAGTTTAAGCGGCCATCCTTTCCCTTGACAGTTCGTTTTTTTTTCCTTATAAATCAAATGATTGTAGTTGAAGTCCTAATTCGGGGAAAGGGGGTCCTAATGACGCTTACCAAGGCAGATCTAGTTAACAGGCTCTACAAGTCGGAAATGTTTAAAAAGACCGACGCTGTAAAATATGTGGAAACGCTGCTCGAAATTATTAAGAGTAGACTCGTAGATGGAGAAGATGTACTCATAAGTGGTTTTGGTAAATTTTGCGTAAAAGACAAACGTGCACGTCGTGGAAGAAACCCCCACACTGGAGAAGACCTGATACTTGAACCAAGACGCGTGATCACATTTAGACCCTCTGGTGTGCTAAGAAAAAAAGTCAACGAGAACAAATAGCATTTTAAATTGATTCACTCCCTCCTATATACTTGTTAACGAGGATTGCTGAAAAATCCCCTTTCCACTTAAAACTAGTTTAGTCCATTACCGTCTGAATTAACGGCCTTGCTTCCAGTTGGTGGTTTGTGCTAAACTAATAATCCAATTGACTACATTATAAGATTCCTGATAGAAATGGAGTCGATTTCAATCTACATTGAACTGATTACTTGTGACTAAATTTCAGGTAATAGATTATGTATGAAGCTATTTGGGTTGGCGCAGGTGGGTTCATTGGGGCAATACTAAGATACGTCATTAGTGGCTATATTCAAAATTTGTCGCAGAGTGTCTCCTTTCCATACGGAACTCTTGCAGTTAACGTCATAGGTTGCGTATTCATTGGTACATTATCTCATCTTGCAGAAATAAAAATGGGCATGACAACAGAGATGCGTTTATTGCTCATGATCGGCTTATTAGGTTCATTCACCACATTTTCTACATTTGGAAACGAGACAGTCAATCTACTTCAAGACCAAGGCATTTTTGCGGCCTTGATCAACCTCGGTGCTCACATTTTCCTGGGACTTTTAGGCGTATTTCTTGGCCGATTTTTAGGAATTTTATTGTGGAGATAATACAATGCAAATGAAACTTCCGGCAGAAGGCCAACTTCTCCGTATTTTTATAGGAGAGAGTGACAAATTTGAAGGAAAACCCCTATATGAATGGCTGGTAATTAAGGCCAAAGAACAAGGTTTAGCAGGTGCCACTGTAATTCGAGGCCTAATGGGCTTTGGAGCAAATAGCCAAATCCACACCTCTAAAATTTTACGTCTTTCTGTTGATTTGCCTATTATCATAGAAATCGTAGACACCCAGGAAAAAATAAAGGCTTTCCTTTCTAATATAAGAGATGTAATCAAGGAGGGATTGGTCACTCTAGAACGGGTAGAGGTTCAAATCTATAGAAGTAACCACCAGGATACTGAACCTCAAAAAGACAGTTGCCAGGCTTCCCAAGAAGAATTGGATTAAACAGGAATAGTATTGAAAAATTAAAAAGGGTTATGGTCGTTTTGTCCATAACCCCTGTGTGCCTTGGTAGCGGGGGCAGGATTTGAACCTGCGACCTTCGGGTTATGAGCCCGACGAGCTACCAGGCTGCTCCACCCCGCATCAGATGATGCATTATATATAATCAGCTTTGCGGACTATGTCAAGACAGCCCAATTTTATTCCGAAATGTTCACTAGTTCAATTTTCCCAACTACTCCCAACTTTTCACCTACAATAATGAGACCACCTGCAATTCCTGGGATTTTTTCCAAGCTATTCAATGCGTTTTTAAGCTTGGCACCACTCCTAACGATATTGCCGATAGAAGTTGCAACGGCATCCGACAGTGATGCTGATTTCGAAATGACAGTAATTGCATCTGCTGCACCATAGCTAAGAGAATGACCTATAGAACCAGAGGAAGTGCAAACTCCTCTCAGCTCTGACTCAGGAAGGAGCTTTATTCCAATCTTGCCACTAAAAGGAGAATTGCCAGCCCATATACCCACTGTGCACTCAGATCTGGTATTCACGTAACAATCTCCGCCATTTTCTACTATTACCTCTTGTACCCCTAGCTTGATCAGCCCTTTTCCAACATACTCGGCTATTGCACCAGCTACCGCGGCCATCGGCCCAACTGAGGCTACCTTGCCAGCCTCTAACATCTCGCGCACAATAGGTGGTGCCAACTCATCAAATGCTAATGGCGAACGTGAATGCAAAAATTCTGGCCTTTTCCGAATATATTCCTCGATTGCTAGCCTTGCTTCCATAACCAAGGCCTCTGCTTCTCTGACAAGAGGTAAGGTGGCCTGGATAAAAAGATCTGTCTCTTTGTGGCGAACTCTAAAACGTTCTAGTCCACCTCTAGCACTATGAGCCCTATAAAATCTCTTCATTCCCACTCAGGCCGAAGTGGTCGCTCTATTAGGGATGTGACAGCCTCATCAGGCTTGATACCCTCATATAGGACCTGATAAACTGCCATCGAAATAGGCATGTCGGTTTGCGTGCGAACCCCAAGATCATAAAGTGCCCTGGAAGTCTTCACACCTTCTGCTACCATATTCATTGATGATAAAATTGAATTTATATCTTCACCTTTACCCAGACGTAGGCCAACCTGGCGATTTCTACTAAGATCACCAGTACAAGTCAACACAAGATCTCCCAGGCCAGAGAGGCCTGCAAAGGTTAAAGGGCTAGCTCCAAGGTTCATGCCCAGCCTGACAATCTCTCGCAGTCCTCTAGTAATCAAAGCAGCCCTGGCATTTAGGCCTAGCCCCATGCCATCTGAAATTCCAACTGCTATTGCAAGGACATTCTTTACTGCCCCTCCAACCTCTACGCCCCTTACATCGTCTGTAGTATAGACCCTGAAAGTTCCATAAGAAAAAACATCCTGCAGTTGGGCTGCCAATGTGGAATCTTTAGAGGCGACTGTCACTGCCGTTGGGAGTCCCTGGGCCACCTCTTTAGCAAAGCTTGGCCCTGATAATACGGCAACTTTCTTTGAAACTTCTATTCCCAGTACATCCTCAATTACTTCAGTCATAAAATAAAGTGTGCCGTTCTCTACCCCTTTGGTGCAGGATACAAAAGCAGCGTTCTCCTTATCAGTCTTGCACATTAAGTTATTGAGCTCAGTTACAATTGATCTAAAACCATGGGATGGGACGACAATGAGTATTATGTCTCTTTTCGAGACTGCCTCTTTTAATGAACTTGTAAGTTGAACATTTTCTGGGATGCTGATACCAGGAAGATATTTTGGATTTTCCCTAAGCATACCAATCTGTTCTAAAAGTAGAGGATCTCTCCCCCACAGCACACAGTCCCTTCCAGCCCTGCCTAAATGTACCGCAAGGGCTGTCCCCCAGCTCCCTGCGCCCAATATTGCTATCTTTGGGGAATACATCATATTCAAACTACTTCTTTTCCACCTAAATCCTGCAATTGTCGAGTTTGCCCAAGATGCAAGGCGGACCGGAAGCAGACGCACTCAGGCACTTCACGCCCCTGACAACGCAGAAACCCGGGTAAAATCGCCAATCCCGCAGGGCAGCCAAATGGGGCAAAAACTTGAAGAACTTGCATTTCACTAAAAAAGTGAATCTAAGTAAATACTTTTCATAAAGTAACACCTTAATATAATATTGGAAATGCATTTTTGCCCCCTTTTGCCGTGCAGGATTTAGGTTCCAATCAAAGACTAATGCCCGTTCAGGCCTCCAAGACTAACCCTTTGTCCCACCTTGTTTAATCCTCTGCAAGTCGTGCCACTGCTGCCAGTCTGTCATTATTCTCTAGCTTGATTAAACGCACACCCTGTGTGGCCCTGCCAGTAGGCCTGACATCTTGGACCCGTAACCTTATAATCTGACCACTCCTTGCAACAAGCATTACCTCATCATGATTTTTTACATGCATTATAGCCACTACTTTGCCAGTCTTTTCTGTAATCTTTAAATTAATTATTCCCTTTCCGCCTCTAGACTGAACTCTGTACTCTGCAATCTCAGTACGTTTCCCATAACCTCCTTCAGATACGGTCAATAAGGTTCCTTCATCTCCATTAACCACCACCATACCAACTACTTCATCATCTCCTTCCAGCCTAATGCCTCTGACTCCTGCTGCAATTCTACCCATAGGTCTGACGTCCGATTCATGAAATCTGATACTCATTCCATTTTTTGTCCCTAAAAGGACATGCGAATCACCGCTTGTAATCTCAGCTGCAATCAGTTCATCTCCTTCATTTACATTTGCAGCTATTATTCCAGAGGGTCTAGGTCTGGAAAAGGCCTCAAGACTAGTCTTTTTAATGATACCATTCTTTGTGGCCATAACCACAAAACTGTCTTTATGAAACTCTCGGACAGGAATTACTGCTGTTATGCGCTCATCTTCCTTACTTTCCAAGGGGAGTAGATTCACCAATGCCTTACCCCTGCTCGCTCTCGATGCCTGAGGTATTTCGTGAACCCTGAGCCAATAGAGCCTTCCTCTATTACTAAAGCACAGGAAATAGTCATGGGTTGAGGCCACAAAAAGTCTTTCTATGAAGTCCTCATACTTTGTAGAGAGACCTGTCACCCCTTTTCCACCCCTTTTCTGACTCCTATATAGACTAAGGGGGTTTCTCTTGATATATCCCTTATGAGACAGGGTGACCACCATGTCTTCTTCTACTATGAGATCCTCAATACTGAAATCCTTGACCTCGTCTATGATATTTGTACGCCTTGGATCTGCGTATTCGTTTTTAATCTCAATTAATTCTTTTTCTATTATCTCCATTACCCGACTTTCGTTAGCGAGTATATCTTTATACTCAGCAATGGCCTTGAGGATCTCTTCATATTCTTGAATTATTTTGTCCCGTTCCAACCCAGTTAAACGTTGGAGTCTCATATCCAAGATGGCCTGGGCCTGGATAGCAGTAAGCTTAAAACGCTCAATCAGTCCAGTCTTGGCCTCTTGGGGAGTCTTGGAGGAACGAATCAATGCCACACACTCATCAAGATTTTCAATGGCAATCTTAAGACCTTCAAGGATATGCGCCCTTTCTTCTGCCTTCTTGAGATCATATGTGGTGCGCCTTATTACAATGGTCTTTCTGTGCTCGAGAAAGTGGGCCAATAATTCTTTTAGATTCAAAAGCTCAGGTCTACCATTTACTATGGCCAAGAGGATGATTCCAAAAGAGCTCTCCATCAAGGTGTGCTTGTAAAGGTGATTCAATACAACCTCTGCAACACCATCCTTCTTGAGCTCAATAACTATTCTTATGCCATCTCGGTCTGACTCATCTCTTACCTCGTGAATCCCCTCGATCTTTTTCTGCTGACTCAAAAGAACTATTTTCTCAATCAGTTTTGCCTTATTAACCTGATATGGGATCTCTGATATCACAATAAATTCACGGCCTTTTGCAGGCCTCTCTACTGATGCGCGAGCCCTGATTTTTATAATTCCCTTTCCTGTCTCATATGCCGATTTTATGCCAGATCGACCACAAATAAAGCCTGCAGTGGGGAAATCAGGCCCTGGAATATACTTCATTAACTGAGCAACACTTATGTTTGGATCGTGAATCATGGCCACAAGGGCATCTACTACCTCTCCCAGATTGTGAGGAGGTATATTTGTTGCCATGCCAACTGCAATACCGGCAGCGCCATTAATAAGGAGATTTGGTATCCTTGAGGGGAGTACTACTGGTTCTTTGAGGGAGTTATCATAATTGGGTACAAAATCCACTGTCTCCTTTTCAATATCTGCCATAAGTTCATGGGCAAGCTTTTTTAACCTCACCTCTGTGTACCTCATGGCAGCAGGAGCATCACCATCTATAGAACCAAAATTTCCCTGGCCATCCACAAGGGGATACCTCATGGCAAAATCTTGAGCCATTCTCACTATGGTATCATATACGGCTGCGTCACCGTGTGGATGATATTTACCTATTACGTCACCCACTATTCTCGCCGATTTTTTATATGGTTTGTTATAGTCATTTCTCAGTTCGTGCATTGCATAGAGGATGCGTCTATGCACTGGTTTTAAACCATCTCTAACATCCGGGAGGGCACGGCCGATAATTACGCTCATTGCGTAATCCAGGTATGACTTCTTGAGTTCAGCGGCAATGTCACAAGTGTCAGCGCGTTCTTTAAACAACTCTTCTTGTTCAGACATGAGCTTAAGCCTCCAATTAACTAAGTGTTGCCCCGGTAGTTGTCATTGTGAGGGTGCAATGTTTTACGCCTTTTAAGGCCTTTAATCTGTTAGACAAGTCTTTAAGCGTTTTTGGACGACCTTTTACAATTGCAACTTCTAGGCAATTGTGATGGTCCAGGTGGACGTGTTGAGAAACGATAACTGTATCAGGGAAGGCGTGCTGAATGTCGAGGATTGAGTCCACCAGTTCTCTCTTATGGTGATCATAAACATAAGTGATTGTGCCGACAACAATGCGTTCCCCGTGTTCCTCTTCCCATTCCTGGGCCACCAGCTTTTCCCTGATCAGATCTCTAATGGCTTCTGACCTATTTTTATATTGTCTTTTTCTTATATAAGAATCAAACGATTCTATAAGATCTGTGGGAATTGATACGCCAAAACGTGTTATTGATGAATTACCTGCCATTTGTCCGCCTTTTTACCACAAATATTTACTAAGTGTCAACAAACACAATCTAAATCTATCAGCATTTCAATTTTAGCTCTTTTAAAAAAAATTAGCCACCCTATTGCGGAAAATCACTCCACATACAGAAGATACAAATCACTATTTGGGCTTTCGCAGGGTCGCCAGAGAATAAAATGACTGTGGACTGATCTATTTAACCAGGATCATTTCCCGTCAATGATCTGGGGTCTCAGTAATATAATTAACTCCCTTTTGTTTGAAAAATCCCTTGTATTTTTAAAGGCATTACCAACTATGGGGATATCTCCCACAATAGGGACCTTGGTCTCTTTAGTATCATTGAGTTCGTCAATCAGTCCGCCAATAATTAGAAATTCGCCACTTCTCACCTTAGCCATGGTAGTCATTTCCCTTAATGTTACTCTCGGGAGTCCAACTTCGCTATTAACGGTATTTGAGCCAAAACTCCTGTACTCAATGGGCTCTTGCAGTTGAGATGTTACAGGAGTTATCTGGAGCACAACCTCATCATTGCCAGCAATTTGGGCCATTACTGAGAAGCCCAAACCAGACAAAATGCTCTGAGTTTCTACAGAATAGGTAATTATACCAGTTTCCGAATCTACTGTGGATTCTACCCTGTCTATATACCGCACACTTTCCCCCACAGTCAACATGGCTGCTTGCCCATTCATCAAGGTCAGCTTTGGATTTGACAGGACCCTTACGTGACCATACTCGTTTAAGGCATTTAGCAACAAATCAAAGGCCTTACTCTGAAGATTAACTTGGCTTATAAATTTGACTCCATCGGTAGGATAGATTCTTCCCCCATCGCCAAACAAGACGTTGAAGCCAAACCTCGAATCCTTTAAAAGGCTGCTCCAATCCACTCCAGCAGAATGGGTCTTTTCCAAACGAACTTCCAGGATCTTTGCCTCAATTACAACCTGCTTTGATAGCTCACTATTTAGCGTGGAAATGTATGACGCAACCTGTTCTAGAATAGACCGCGGGGCTGTTACTGTTATAATACCAAGGGGCTTATCAATGGTATAGAAAAATCCTTCACGACTTCTAGGAGACGATATCGTCTTTTGAATTTTAGTGGATTTATCCTGTGAACGGGTCAAGCCTTCGGCGGCAAGGGCTCTGTCTAAACAGAGGGCCTGTTGAGCTGGTCTTGATGGATATTGTCGCCTACAGGCCTCACGAATTTGTGCTTCTCTTTGTGCTGTTAAATCACTCTGGATTTCAGTAGACGCTTGAGTAGTGGCGAGGTCAAGTATCCTATCGAGATTAGATTTTATTGTCTCCCAAATATCTAATTGATCTCCACTGTGTTCAAGAGACACTGTACCTCGAACCATGCCCTGAGCAGTCTCTTGGCTCCCTAAAAGGTCACCACCTACGCTAGTTTTATACGTTCCAGTCAAAAAAGGGGCTGGGACATAAAATCGTTGAGTATCTTTATATTTAATTATGATGGTATTTTTTTTGAATTCATAAAAGTAATCGTGTTGTCTGAGAATATTCGTTAATGTCTCCCAAAAATCATCTTTAGATTTTATATTCACTTCAACAGGTGCACTTTGATCTACGTCGCTAGCCCAGCTTATGGAAAACCCCTTAAGTTCTGAGAGCCTTTTCATGACTTCTTTTAAAGGAACTGGGCCTCCTTGAGACGAAATATCTGCTCCTACTGGTAATTTAGGAAGCCCATTAGCAGTCTCCTTCAAAGATACATCTTTTACTTTAAAAGCTGGCTCCCACTGGATAGGAGGACGCACGATCTTATTTTTTACCACTTTCTTGTTAAGAGTATTGGAAATACTACCTTTAATTTCTTTATCTTCTGATACCCTAGTGGTGGGAGATTTAATATTAGTATTAGGAGCGCATCCGGTAAAAAAAAGCCCCAAGAAGATCACTAAGACTAGACAGCCGGCCCGCATGAGTCTAGCAAATGTAAAAAAAATCATTACACCCCCCACTTTTTTATTATCTAAATCTTGCATCGGTATCACTGGCTATTTCCTTGAGTCTTGAACGTGCAAATTCCTTGGCATAACTGGGGACATTATTGCCTCCATTTAGTATGGCTATATATTCAGAGACTGCCTTATCAAAACAATTTAAGCCTTCATATGCTTTAGCTCTGAGAAGAAGGCAATCCGGAGTAACTTTAAATTGAGCGTCAATGCGATTTAGAATTCGAAGGGTTTCTCTATAGAGACCGCTGGAAAATGTGAATACCGCATAGTTATAAAGAGACTCAAAAGATACGTCTGGCATTGAGGCTGCACGCTCAAAATAATTAATTGCCTCATCACCTCTACCCATTCTGGCCAAGGCCACTGCTGCAAGTGTGGCAGCCTCACTATCCTTTGGATTTATCTTTAAGGCCAACTTTGCAAAATTTAAAGCAGTGAGTTCCTCATTTGCCCTCCCCAAGGCCAAACTTGAAATCTTCTTTGCAAGAAGGGCATTATCAGGCCAGATCTCCGATGCCTTTTTATACAGGAGTAGGGCCCCGTGAATGTCACCTGATTGCTCCCTCTTCTCCCCTTCTTTGATTAGAGTCTGGGCCTCATCTATTGCTGAAATAGAGGTTTTAGGGATATTTCCTTTCTTAACTACCAGCCCTGCCCCTTGTCGAATATCAGGGATGAGTAGCTCAGAAGTTTTATTTACCTGGAGAGTCCCAGCAGTCCAACTACCTTGTAAACCATTGTCTCCAACCCATGTGATCTCCTTTCCTGCTGGGAAGATCATAATCGTATTGAACCGTTCAATACTGGAGAGCCCTTTTAAACTCTTTATTACGTCTAGGACAAACGGCCATGGTACATCCTTTAAAGCAAGGGTAATGGTCCCTGAGACTGATTCATCCACAACAATATTCTTTCCACTAATTTCCCCCAATAATCTAAATACATTGTGAAGATCCATTTTATAAAAGTCCACACTAATGCGTTGAACCGTTTGTTCTGCATTGAATTTTGACCGCTCTTTTTTAGCTTGAGGTTCGTATTTTTTATCCTTGAATCCTTTGCTATTTGTCCTATTTTCAAGTTCTGCAATCCACTGTTTAACATCAAATGTATCGTTAGCTGAACAAGAGCTCTCGAAATGAAAAACTATTATCCATAGTAGCAAAAAACACGGTACAATAATATTTAAACACTTCATTACTCTTCCTCCGGATGGAGTAAAAGGACTCTCTTTCTGGGGACTATGTTCCCTTGAATGTCTTCTATCTGTTCTGTTACTATGACCCTGTCATGTAGTATGGCTGTTACCCTGCCCTGATTAAATCCAATGTTATCGCCAACTCTGATTATATAACCAATGCCAGCAGAATCTTGGGCCATAGCAATCGAGCCCTTTCCATTTACCTCTACTATCCCGACGAGAGTCAATTGACCCACATCCATGCACTCAAGTGGGGAACCACAGGTCTTATTATTGACCCTTTGGTCAAGTGGATTTCGCTTTTGTCGCTTTATTTGTTTTTGTTTTAATGAGGTCTGAAGAAATGGCCTAAAAGGATCTGGCTTACCCCTCGCATCATAGCGATAATCTGTTTTGGCTAAAAGTCGTTGTAGACGAAGTTCTAGTTCCTTCAGGTGACTGAGCTGTTCAGTTGCTTTTTCTGCTGCCGCTAAAAAAGAAGGGGTAAAAAAGACAACGGACAGGGAAATTAGAAGTGCAATATAGAGATTATATTTTTTATTCTCATTCATAACGAGACTACCTAACTCTTTTACTTCTTTGTCTTCCTTCCTTTTTGTCTATGGGCCTTTTGTTCCTCCTCTGTAAGGAACCTGTAGGTCACTGCAGTGCACTTAGTGCTAATTATCCACACTGGGCCTCTATCTGGGGCGGTCTCTGTTTGCATATCAAGGGCCTGCCCCTTTAAGCCACTGGCTTGATTGAGAGGAGGGCCTGTTTTTGCTCCAGGGCTTTTTTCTGCGGTAGCTGTCTTACTCCATATTTCTCTTTCCTCTCTTGCACCTCCCATTGAAATATCACGGATATGAACTATCCTTGCCATTTTAGTAATCTTGTCAAAAAACCTCATAGTATTGTGAAATGGCCCTTGAATACTAAGACTTACAGGGATCTCTGCATAAAACTCCCTTTTGATCTCTGGCCCTGGCCTAAAGGATAGGAAATCAAGGTGCTCTTCATTTCCAAGAGAAGATATCTCCGTGAGAATTGCTGGTATATCTTTTGATTCAGGTAAGAGCTTCATGGCCTTTTTTAACACTTTGTCCATCTCCTTCAATTCAGCCTCTAATTCCGGGATCATTTTTGCCTTTTTCTGTAATATCAGAACCTCTTGTCTTAACATGGGGATTTTTCCAGAAATACCGTCAAGCTCTTGAAGCCTAGGGGCAAGGAACAAAAACCAAAATGCAATACATGGAATAGAAAAGGCGATGATACATATTAGGAGTTTTTGCCAAAAAGGCATAAGGTATACATACTGCTCTAGACCAACTGGGATCTTAAAAGTGGCCTTTTTTATTGAAATTTTCATCTGAACTCTTCCTTTATCAAGGTAAGATGCACCGTCAATAATCATCGGGACAAGTCAGATTACCCATCTCTTTGCCCCCAGATCTTTAAGCACCTAAATCCTGCAATTGACGAGTTTGCCCTTTGATATCGAGGAGCGAGGGGCGAAGACGTACTTAGGTACTTCGAGCCCCGAGCAACAAAGAAGATTGGGCAAAATCGCCAATCCCGAAGGGCGGCAAAAGGGAGCAAAAAATATGGAATATGGATTCACCCCAAAAGTGAATTTGAGGAAAAACCAAATATTGGCTAATCCCTTATATAATCGTTTACAATCCATTTTTGCCCCCTTTTGCCGTGCAGGATTTTGGGACGAAATTTGTACCCCCAAATAACGCTTACGATGCACCCTCCGCTAACTCAATTATTAGGCCGAATTCCATAAGTTCATTGCCCTTAATATTCTTTTTCCTTGTGTTACTTAAGGTAACTGAAGCGACCATTGAAGATCCCTGTAGCCTACGCATGAATAGAGCCACTGTATGATTGTCCAACGCAACACCTGAAACAGTTATTTTAGATCCAGACAGATTCACTCGTTTGAGCCATACCCTATCAATAGGTACGGCAGTTACCACCTCATCAAGTGCCCGTACTGCAAAATTGCGCCCATGTTGTAGTTTTTCAATGGAAGAAAATTTATTCTCAATTTCTTTACGTTTCTTATTAACCAGGGCTATCTTTTTATTGACGTAGGAAAGTTGTTTTTTCTGTTGCTCGAGTCGGGCTATCTCTTCCCTTTTAGTCGTAAGTTTCCCTTGAACAGTAATCCCTACGGCAAGAAAAATTGTTAATAATAGCAATAAGGTAAGAAAGAATACGGAAATTTGCTTGCGTACTGCTTCTTTTCTCTTCCACTGTCTAACTGGTAACAAATTTACCTTAATCACCTTGACCCGTCCTCACTCTCTATATTTAACCTTCGACACAGAATTCCTAATCCTCAACTCGAATTGCAAGTCCAGTGGCTATAGCAAATTGGGGCGCCACACTAGAAAGATAATCCCTATCAATCTTATCATCTTTATCCATATTACAAAATGGATCAAAGCGTTTTGTCTCAATGCCAATTACATCCTCAAAAACGTCGCATATGCCCCTAAGTAGTGAACTTCCACCAGTCAAATAGAGCGACTTTGGTGCGTCTAAGGGCTCTGAATTGCTCTTAAAAAATTCAATTGCTTTTCTCACCTCATGAGCCCAGTCCTCAACATAATCCTTGACAATTTTACTCACGTCTCTTGCAATTATAGGATCATCAATTCCCTTGATTTTTATGACCTCTGCCTCAGAAAATTCTATCCCCAATGCCTCTCCAATAGTCTTGGTTATTTGTCCTCCCCCTATGGACATATCCCTTGTAAAGAGGGGCATGCCAGCTTTGATAATACTAAAGGTACTCTTACTTGCGCCAATATCCATCAGCACCACGCTGTCATTAATTACACCCTTTGCCCCCTCGAAGGCATTTCCTATGGCAAATCCGTCTACATCTATTACAGCTGGCCTGATCCCAGAATTTTGCAACAGGTCCGCATATGAATCCACGACCTCCTTTTTGGCTGCCACAAGAAATATCTCGCTTCCCTGCTCGCCTTTAGGTGTTTTTGACGGACCTATCAAATTAAAATCTAAATATACCTCCTCTATCTCAAAGGGTACGTAATTTTCTGCTTCGAAAATGAGATTTTCCTCAATGTCACGTTCATTGTCATAGGGGACATTTATCTTTTTTACTATTACAGAATACCCTGAAACAGAACTAGCTCCTCTTCGTAGCTTTGGTTGGCAATTCTGTATCAAGGCCTTAAGGGTATTCTCAAGGGTCTCAGGTTCTCGCACGGCTCCATCAACAATTGCCTCTTTAGGGACAAGTGCACGACCAAGCCTTCTTAAACGTCTATTCTGTCCACTTCCAGTCAGTTCTACAAGCTTAATTGTATGTGAACCGATGTCTATTCCAACGAGAGGCCTAGGCCTTTTCTTAAACATCGCATAAGTCCCAATCTTCATATTTTTAAAACCTTATTCCGAATATCATTGACCCAAATAAAAAAAAAGCTTATAAAACTGGTCCAACTATTGGACTCAACATGTTAAATTTACACCTGAAAACATTATCGGCAATTTATAACTTTTTCATTATAATTAAAAAAATTTTTACATATTTATACCTTCAATACCTGTTATCGACATTTTTAGATTTTAAGGACATGCCATATGTATAACATAAATAAAATCAGAAATTTTTCCATTATAGCCCACATTGACCACGGCAAAAGCACCCTTGCTGACAGGATTCTTGAATTTACTGGTGCGGTCACGGACCGAGAAATGAAGCAGCAATTTTTAGACCAAATGGACATAGAAAGGGAAAGGGGGATCACAATAAAGGCCCAGACCGTAAGATTAAAATACAAGGCCTTAAATGGCGAAGAATATATTTTAAACCTCATCGATACCCCCGGCCACGTGGATTTTTCCTATGAAGTCTCCAGAAGTTTGGCAGCCTGTGAAGGGGCGTTATTGGTAGTGGATGCCAGCCAAGGAGTAGAGGCACAAACCCTGGCAAACTGCTATCTTGCCATTGAAAACGACCTGGAGATCATCCCAGTATTGAACAAAATAGACCTTCCAAGTGCAGACCCAGAGAGGGTCAAACAGGAAATTGAAGAGGTAATAGGTTTAGATGCCCAAGATGCGATTCTCGCCAGCGCAAAAGAAGGTATAGGCACCCAAGAAATACTTGAGGCAGTAGTTCATCAAATTCCTGCTCCAACAGGTGACCCAGAGGCCCCTCTTCAGGCCCTCATCTTTGATTCATGGTTTGATCCATATCAGGGTGTAGTGGTGCTAGTGAGGATTGTAAATGGAACCCTTAAGCCTGATATGAAGATTCGTATGATGGCCAGCGGCAATACCTATGAGGTGGGCTCAGTGGGTATATTTACTCCTACTTTAAAAAAGACAGACTCCCTCCAAGCAGGCGAAGTTGGATTCATTACAGCGGCCATTAAGCAGGTTAGAGACGTACAGATTGGAGATACCATTACTGAGGAAAAAAGACCTGCCTTAAAGCCACTTCCTGGCTTTAAGCCTGTTAAATCAATGGTCTTTTGTGGTCTTTATCCAGTAGATTCCGGCCAGTATGAACAGCTAAAAGAGGCGGTTGAAAAACTATGGTTGAATGATCCAGCCTTCTCCTATGAACCCGAGCAGTCAGCAGCACTTGGTTTTGGATTTAGATGTGGCTTTTTGGGCCTCCTTCACATGGAAATAGTAAAAGAACGTCTGGAACGGGAATTTGAGCTCACACTTTTGAGTACCGCCCCAAGCGTTTCATATAAAGTCTTGCTCAAAGATGGATCAACGATATACGTCCAAAACCCAGCCCAAATGCCACCACAGGAAAAGATAGAGTGCATTATGGAGCCACGGGTTAGGATGGAGATCTATGTGCCGAGGGCCTATGTAGGCCCAGTTATGGGCCTATGTGATGAAAAAAGAGGCAAACAACTAGACATGAAATATTTGAGTCAAGACAGAGTGCTATTAACCTACGAACTCCCCTTTAATGAAATAGTTTTAGATTTCTACGATAAATTAAAGTCAGTAACGCGAGGTTATGCATCAATTGACTATGAATTGACTGATTATAAACCAGCTGAAATGGTAAAGATGGATATCCTCATTAACAAAGTGCCTGTAGACGCCCTTTCAATAATCGTACATAAGGACAAGGCCTACTATAGAGGACGCGAACTAGTAAGTAAGCTCCGTTCGGTCATACCAAGGCAGCTTTTCGAGGTAGTTATCCAGGCGGCTATTGGAAGCAGAGTAATTGCAAGAGAACGAGTAGCTCCTCTAAGAAAAGATGTTACAGCCAAGTGTTACGGCGGAGATATAACGAGAAAACGAAAGCTCCTGGAAAAACAAAAAGAGGGGAAAAAGAGGATGAAACAAGTAGGCAGAGTGGAGATCCCTCAAGAGGCATTTTTAAGTGTGCTCAAAACGGACTGAATAACTCCTCATTTTTCCTTTATCCCGGATTATGCACTTCAAATGCCTGAAGAAAGTAATTTCTATGAATTATTGCATAGTTAGCATGCATCTTTTCCCGTTGTGCCTTCACCCAAAAGGTGAAGTTCAATCCGTAATAAATCCTCAGGCATTTGAAGCCGCAAGGGGCTCGCAATCTTACCGAGGTCTCTTTGTTGTCGGGCACTTGAAGTACCAAAGTACGTCTGCGTGCCCTCCGCCTCGCATCTTCGGCAAACTTGCGAGCTGCATAATCCGGGTTGATTTCCATCTAAAAGAGAGATAGACTCCCGTAAAATGTTGTCAAAGAAGATGGAAGCAGAAAAATTTCAACGATCATGGCAGGCAGTCTTATGGGAATATGCCCAGGCAATACTAATTGCCCTTATTCTCGCACTGTTTATCAGGACATTTTTTGTTCAGGCATTCAAGATACCCTCAGGCTCCATGATAAAAACTCTGCTTATTGGTGACCATATACTGGTTAACAAAATGGCATATGGGGTCCGAAATCCCATCACCAGAAATTCCTGGATCGAATTTTCCAAACCCAAAAGGGGTGATGTAATCGTTTTCATTTATCCAGTTGACCGTTCTAAGGACTTCATAAAAAGGGTGATAGGAGTTGCTGGTGACACGATTGAAATCAGAGACAAAAAGGTCTATGTGAACGGAACACTCTTCCCTGATCCACCCGGAGTACAACATACTGATCCCAGGATTCTCCCAGCATCAGTACAACCGAGAGACAATTTTGGGCCAGTGGTCGTACCTGCAGGTCATCTCTTCGTCATGGGAGACAATAGAGACCAAAGTTATGACAGCAGATTTTGGGGCTTTGTCCCGGTTAAAGATGTGAAGGGAAAAGCCTTTATAATATACTGGTCATGGGATTCACAACATTTTAGGCCTAGACTTAATAGAATTGGCCATCTAATTAAATAATATGCACCATTCCTCAATAAGGACACCTAGAGGCTCTAGAGCCAAGAGAAAAAAGACACAAGGACTTAATCTTAGAGAAAAGCTCTTAATGTGTTTTGTGTTTTTTTTATTCGTATGGGTAACAATTGGGCCATTTGGACTATGGAGACTGCATAGGCTCAAGACAGAACGTGACAATTTAATTGCCCAACAGGTCCAATTTGCCAAACACAACCAGTTGTTGCAGGAAAAAATTAAAATATTAAAAGAAGATAAAAAGGCCCAGGAAGAACTAGTAAGAAGCGAGCTCGGTTGGGTTAGAGACAACGAATTACTTTATTTATTCCATAACGAGAAATAAAATAGATTTAACATTCTTTTCGAGACGGGACAAATGTTAAGACAAAGAGATGTAACGGCTTTCAAAGAATATTTAAAAAGCGGACAATGGGAAGAGGACTTTGACTACCGCACCCCTGACGGACAGGCGGAAATGCTAGATCTCATAGAGGAAATTTTTGAATTGTGTGAAATAGCGGATGAAATCCTCACTAAAAAACTTTATAAAAATATGAGAGGCGAAGAATAAATACTAATTTCGTAAATTAGACACCATGATCAGGACAAAAATGTTTTTAAAATATGCAAGGATGAATCTCCAAGAGGCCGAGACCGCCATTGAGGAGAAAGACTTTTCAAAGGGAAAATTAAAGTGTAAAGACTGTGCAATCTCACTTGTTAAGGCAGTGCGGGAGGCGTTTCCAAGAAAAGACCTGAATTTAGAACCAGTTGATCTAAATAAATTGCAGTCGCTCATTTTCGACCTCACAGACTCCAAAGATATTGCTACCAAAGCTTCTGAACTCCTAAAACAAATTCTAGATGAAGCCGACCCTAAATCTTCTTCCAAAATTGAGGCAGATAAATTACTTTCACTGACCAGATCTCTCTTTCAAATCATACACGACATCTTCACTCCAACACCCCCTATATAGAATTGCGAATCTTTAACAAAAGTGTTATTTCTTGTCTATGATTGCATACGACCTAGCATGTGAAAACGACCATATTTTTGAGGCATGGTTTAAGGATTCTGCATCCTTCGAAGATCAGAAGGAAAAAGGGTTAATTGTATGCCCAATCTGCGGAAGTTCCAATATTCGAAAACATCCCTCTTCGTTTGCAATCCTCAAAGGCAGCCAGAGGAATTCAGAAGGGAATAAACAGACTGATATCGCACTTGAGATACTGAAAAAAGTTCAAGACTATGTAATAAATAATACTGAAGATGTAGGCATCAAGTTTACTGAGACCGCCTTAAAGATGCATTATGGTCTCATGGAGCCCAAAAATATAAGAGGTATCGCAACAGAAGAACAGGAAAAAATATTGAAGGATGAAGGGATCGATTTTTTTAAGATCCCCGTCCCTAAAAAAAGGGCACAAGGTACATAACTATGGAAGAACGTATAGAGATAAAGATTGAAAAAGGCCATTGGGTAGTAATGGATTATGTAGTCAAATTAAAAACTGGTAAAGTAATCGATTCATCTGAAAAGGCTGGAGGACCTGTGGCATTCGTATGTGGAGAGGGCGATTTTCCAGAACCAGTAGAAAATGGAATTATTGGATTAGCTCCAGGCGATACCAGTTTAATACCTGTCCCCCCTCAATACACATACGGTCTCTATGACCCTAAAAAGGTCTGTTTAGTAGCCACTGAAAGGATTACAGAACCAGTAGAAATAGGAAAAGTAGTTAAGGCTCCTGATGAATTCGGAATTAAGCGCCCAGCTGTTGTCCGTGCAGTGTGGGATGGTGCCATAATGCTCGACTTTAACCATCCTCTAGCAGGACAAGTCCTCCATTTTGAGGTCTATATTAAGGAAGTCAGATCTTCTCAACCTGAGATTAAACAGATACCAGCCCAAGAAGTACCAGAAAATGGAGCACATACAACTACTGAGTTAGGTGGAATGTCGTGATGGAGGCTCTCATTGAAAAAGAAGGCCTTTCTCAAATTTACGAAAAGGTCATTCAAGGCAAACGTCTTAGCAGAGAAGATGGAATTAGACTCTTCAAAACACAGAATCTTCCTGTAATTGCTTTCCTTGCCAATATTATAAGAGAAAGGCTAAATGGAGACAAAACCTTTTATATCTATAATCAGCACATAAACTATTCGAATGTTTGTAAAAATCTCTGTAAATTTTGTGCCTTTGGTAAAGAAAAAAGTTCTCCTCATGCCTTTGAAATGACCCTGGATGACATTGAAGATGAAGTAAAAAAGAGATTAAACGAACCAATTAGAGAGATTCACATTGTAGGAGGATGTCATCCAGACCTTCCATACGAATTTTATCTGGAAATGTTGAAAAGGATAAAAAAAATCAGGCCAGAGTGTCACATCCAGGCCTTTACATGTGTCGAAATCGCGCATATTGCACAAATCGCAGATAAATCCATAGAGGACACTCTGAAAGATTTAGTGGATTCAGGCCTAGGCTCCATTCCAGGTGGTGGTGCTGAAGTCTTTAGCCCTAGGATTAGAGAACGGCTTTGCCCAGAAAAATTGAGTGGTCAAGGGTGGCTGGAGGTGGCAAAGGCAGCTCATAGAATGGGCATTAAATCTAATGCAACCATGCTTTATGGTCACATAGAATCCATTGAAGAACGTCTGGATCACCTAATAGCATTGAGGGAAGCTCAGGATGAAACTGGAGGTTTTTTATGCTTCATTCCTCTTGCATTTCATCCCAAAAATACTGAGTTAGAATCCATATCGCCTACAGGTGGAGTAGATGATCTAAAAACCATTGCCATTAGTCGTCTAATGCTCGACAACTTCCCTCACATTAAGGCCTACTGGATAATGCTAGGGACCAAGGTAGCCCAGATAGCTCTTTCCTTTGGTGCTGATGACCTGGATGGGACAGTACTTGAAGAGAAGATCACCCACATGGCAGGGGCAGAGACGGAAAAGGCCTTGTCCAGAGATGAAATTGAGAGGATTATAAAAGCGGCAGGTAGGATTCCTATTGAAAGAGACACGTTGTACAATGAGATTCCAACTTAAAAAATTTGTTGTTTCAAATAAATACCGTATAGTATCAGGGCATTAAGTTAAACGGGTTTTCATGAAACATATATACAAAAAGCTTATCCAGGGAAAAAGAATCACAGAACAAGAGGCATTGACTCTACTTAATTCAGCGCCATTGACTGATCTGGGTGCCATTTCATATGATATCAGATACAGGATCAATCCAGAGCCAATAGTAACCTATGTCATTGATAGAAACATAAACTATACAAATATATGTCTGTCTGGCTGTAAATTTTGTGCGTATTTTCGGGCCCCAGGAGACCCAGAAGGTTACATTCTGAGCGATGAAGAACTCAAAAAAAAGATTGAAGAGACCCTAGCCTTAGGGGGGACACAGATCTTACTTCAAGGGGGGCTACATCCCGAACTATCAATTGAATATTATGAGAGGCTGTTTAGCTTTATAAAGGAAAACTTTTCTATTCACATCCATGCGCTCAGTCCTCCTGAGGTAATCCACATCTCTAAACTTTCAGGCCTTTCCATTGAAGACGTATTAAGGCGTCTTAAGGCAAGTGGCCTTGATTCCATACCTGGTGGTGGCGCTGAAATCCTCGTAGATAGCGTAAGGGCTATTATATCGCCTAATAAGGCCAGTTCTCATGAATGGCTTTTAGTCATGGAAAAGGCCCATGAGCTCGGTATGCGTACCACAGCGACTATGATGTTTGGCCATGTAGAGACCAAGGCTCAACGTATTGAGCACCTGTCTAAACTCCGGGCCCTCCAGGACAGGACTCAGGGTTTTACAGCCTTTATTCCATGGCCTTTCCAACCCCGAAATACAGCGCTTTCTGTTCCGCCCTCAACTGGGGATGACTATCTAAGGACCCTTGCTGTTTCCAGAATATTTCTTGATAACTTTCAAAATATCCAGGCCTCATGGGTTACCCAAGGCCCTAAGGTTGCTCAAATCGCATTGTTTTTTGGTGCAAACGACTTTGGCAGCACCATGATAGAAGAAAATGTGGTGGCAGCAACCGGCGTATCTCATAGACTATCTGAAAGAGAAATAAGAAGACTCATAAATGAAGCTGGATTTACCCCCAAACAGAGGCTCATGGACTATACCTTAGTGAAAAAGGACCTTTTAGAATGAAAACTACTCCTGTTGTCCTACATAGTGCTCCATGGATAATTCCCATCAGTCAAAAGCCCATTAGGGATGGGGCAGTAGCTATATTTGAAGGCAAGATAATAGACGTCGGCCCTGCAAAGGACTTAAGAATTCGGTTTCCAGGCCATAAGGAAGTACCTCATCCCGAGGCCGTCCTCATGCCAGCATTAGTAAATGCTCACTGCCATTTAGAACTCTCCCCTCTAAAATGGAGATTGACACCCTCTGGATCCTTTTCTGCCTGGATCAATGCCCTCATAAAGGCAAGAGAAAATATCTCTCCAGAGGAATGGATTCCAGCCATAGAAAAGGCAATAGATGAATTAGTTAGTGGGGGGGCAATCATTATTGGAGACGTTGGCAACACTGGACTGGTCCCGTCCATGATGCATGAAGCCCAAAATAACTGGCCTGTTAGGGGAATACATTTCTTGGAAATAATACAACCAGAAGAAGCCACTGGTGAACAGAATCCCCAATTTAATATTGATTTTCACAAAGAAGCGGAATCAATTTTTGCAGTTAATTGTCCCATGCCTGTGACACTTTCTGCTCATGCAGTACACACAGTAGAAGAAAAGACACTTATGGAGATAAAACATAGAAATAATTTGAGTGGTCTTCCCTTTACTCTGCATGTTGCAGAATCACCAGAGGAAATGGAATATCTCCAAAACGGAAGCGGCCCCATGATTGATTTACTCAAATCCCGTGGCCGCGACTTAAAAAGGCTACGTATTCCTGGCAAAGGCCCCATCAGTTATTTACACGAATTAGGGTTACTTGACAAAAATTCTCTACTTGTCCACTGCGTTCATGTAACCGATGGAGATCTCGATGTAATTCAGGCTACAGGAGCAAACGTGTGCCTATGCCCCAGAAGCAATACTTTTTTAGGGGTGGGGACGCCCCCTGCAAGTAAAATGTTTGAAAAGGGAATCAACTGCGCCCTTGGCACTGACAGCCTTGCAAGTAATGACAAGCTAGATCTTTTTGCAGAAATGACTGCACTTTCCCGACTTGCCCCTAATTGCCCACCATCTCAAATCATCAGAACCGCCACTTTGGGAGGGGCCATGGCCCTTGGTCTGGAATCTCAATTTGGTTCTATTGAGTCTGGGAAAAATTCTCCTATACTTGCCCTTTCTGGCTCTAACATCCCATCCTCCCCTCAGGAAGTCGAAGAGAGCATCATATGGGGAGGATCGAAAGAGGCCTTTGAGATCGAGGTCCTCTGGTAATGTTATTAAAGGTTGGAATCGTAAATTTCATAAACACTGCTCCCTTCTACCTACCATGGAGGGGAATTGGTGATCCCCCACAATGGAAAGTGGTTGAAGGCCCACCTTCCCTCTTAAATCAGTTATTAAACCAAGGAAAGATCCAGGCAGGTCTTGTATCTTCCTTTGAATATGGCCAAAATTACAGAAAATATCTTCTGTTGAGGGATATTTCAATCAGCGCCACTGGTACTGTAAAAAGCGTCCTATTATTGAGTCCAGTCCCCATTGAAGATATAAGAAACATTAGCATTACCATTACCCCTAAAACGGCTACTTCTGTAATGCTACTAAGGATTATTCTCTCAAGCTTTTATGGGCTCAAATTCAACAAAGACTTTTCATTTTCAAGGGGAACTATAGAAGATGCAAAGAGGAAAAATAGCCCCTACCTAGCGATTGGCGACGAGGCCCTTAGACTATTGACGCAGCAATTTTCAAACGATATCACCACGTCATCCACAAGTGATTGTGCTATTCCATCCGTAGAACCAGAAGGGCCACTAGACAATTGCTTACCAAACTTCAAATATGTCTATGACCTTGCAGAGATCTGGATGAGGGAAACAGGCCTACCCTTTGTATTTGCCGTCCTTGCCTTAGATAGACATGCGGTCCTTGAAAATCCAGAGGCATATAAAGAACTCTATAATCACATCCAGGCATGCCTCAATATTGGGGAAAAAGATATAGAGACCATAAGTAAAAAAGTGGCTCCCAGGATCCCAATGACCCCAGGACATTGCCTTTCTTACCTAAGAGGGATCGAATTCGATTTTGACAACCGAAAGAGAGAGGGGCTCCTCCTATATTTCAAATTTTTAAAGGATCTTAACGTGTTAGATAAAATGCCTGAATTGAATTTTCTTTAGGACTCTAACCCTCAATAAATGGCGAAATAAATCCTGCATGCCGAACCTCAACCATTCGACATGCAGGATAAATAGACCAAAACAAATTAGGGGCTAATTTATATTCTCGATTGATTCCAAGCGCTCAATGACCTTATCTTTTCCAATTGCCACCATACAATCAAAAATGCCTGGTCCTTTGAGTTGCCCAGTTATCAATGTCCTGATTCCATTGATAATTATACCCGGTTTCACTCCTTTGGACTCACAAAAATCCCTAACTACCTCTTCAGTACTCTCCAGGGTCCACTGTTCCAGAGTTTTCAGTTTTTGGGCGAGTTCAGGAAGTAGTTCCTTAAGTTCAGGGTGTTTTACAATGTTCTTTTTCCAGGCCTTTTCATCTATCTCAAATTCATCGGAAAAATATGCTCGGCCAGCTCCAACAAAGTCCTTTAATGTATGAAACCTTGACCTGATGAGATCAATAGTTCCAAGGAACCACTCTCTCCGATCGCCTGCATATGATTCATCCCAGAGCCCTTCGTTTCTCAATTCCCTCTCTACATATTCAGCAAGTTCCTCCACGGGGATTGTCCTTAAATAATGAGCATTTATGGAAAGGGCCTTGGGATCAGTAAAAAACTTCTTCTGTTTCTCCTTATCCTCAGGATTAAAGTTGAATACGGAGTTAGCCTTGCTTATGCCCTCTAATGAAAATGCCTCGATTAATTCTTCCCTAGAAAAAATCTCTCTGTTATCAGGGGTATGCCATCCAAGTAACACCAAAAAATTTACCAGTGCCCAAGGCAGAAACCCCTTTTCTCTATAAAATTGAACGCTGACTACCTCTCCGTGGGTACGCTTCGAGATCTTTCTCTTCTTTGGATCCAAGGTAAGGGGCATATGAGCAAAGACTGGAGGCTGTTTTCCAAGGGCCTCATAAATAAGAATTTGACGAATAGTATTGGCCATATGGTCTTGGCCACGAATTATATGCGTAATCCCGTCCCTGATATCGTCAACAACATTACAAAGCAAATATAGAGGCCTACCATTGGATCGTACAATGACAAAATCCTCAATTTCAGAGTAATCCTTTTCAATCCGACCCAGGACCTGATCATCATAGCCTATACGACCACTACGCTTCGGGACCTTAAAGCGAATAACATAAGGGAGCCCCATGGCCTCCTTTTCTCTTATTTCCGCCTCTGTTAGATTCCGACACGTCCCGTCATAACCGATACTTCTCTTTTCCTGTAATGCCTGTTTCCTCTTTCTTTCTAACTCCTCTTTAGTACAAAAGCACTTATAGGCCTTCCCTTCATTCAGGAGTCTTTTAGCGGTCTCGATGTGCTCTTCCTGAAAATCGCTTTGGAAATATGGCCCCTCATCCCAGTCTAATCCAAGCCACTTGAGTCCATCGAGGATTCCTTCCACAGACTCTTTTGTCGAACGCTCAACATCGGTATCCTCTATCCTCAAAATGAACTTTCCATTGTGTTTCTTTGCGTATAGCCAATTAAAAATAGCGGTTCTAGCCCCACCAATGTGTAAATAGCCTGTGGGACTCGGCGGAAATCTTACAATTACTTCAGACATCTCTTAACATCCTCTCCTTTTCATCAACTACCTAAATCCTGCAATTGGCGAGTTTGCCCAAGATACGAGGAGCGAGGGGCGAAGACGTACTTAGGTACTTCGAGCCCCGAGCGACAAAGTAGATTGGGCAAAATCGCCAATCCCAAAGGGCGGCAAAAGGGAGCAAAAACACAAAATATAGATTCACCCAAAAAGTGAATTTCGTGAAAAGCCAGATGTTAGCTAATACTCTATAAAATCGTAAATAATTCATTTTTGCCCCCTTTTGCCGTGCAGGATTTAGGAACTATTTTTTCGGCGCCTTAACTTTTCCCATGTATCCTTTAGCGTCACAATTCTATTAAATACCAATTGATCTTGCCGTGAATCTTTCGAGTCAAGGCAGAAATATCCCTGACGTTCAAACTGATAACGTTCGCCAACTTTGGCATTGGCAAGCCCTGGCTCAAGCTTACAGCCTTTTAAAACCACCAGTGATTCAGGATTTAAGAACTCTGTAAAGTGTGGCCCACCTTTCCCCCTGTCTGGATTTGGATCTTTAAACAGCCTGTCATATAGCCTTACTTCTGCGTCAACAGCATGGGCCTGGGAGACCCAGTGGAGCGTTGCCTTTACCTTTCTGCCATCTGGGGCATTACCACCTTTAGTCTCTGGGTCATAAATACATCTCAGCTCTACAACCTTACCTGATGAATCTTTGATGACGTCAACACACTTTATAAAATATGCATATCTAAGTCTAACTTCCCTACCTGGAGCAAGCCTATAAAATTTCTTGGGTGGATCTTCCATAAAATCTGTCTCTTCGATGTAGATAACCTTAGAAAATGGCACTAGCCTGGTGCCCTGATCAGGGTCTTCTGGATTGTTTATACATTCAAGTTCTTCTGTCTTTCCATCTGGATAATTTTCAATAACCACCTTTAGTGGTCTTAGGACTCCCATTACCCTAGGTGCAGTCTTGTTAAGTTCCTCTCTAATGCAGTGTTCGAGAAGGGCTATGTCAACGACACTATCCCTTTTGGCCACCCCTATCCTCTTACAAAATTCTCTGATGGCAGATGGGGGAATGCCTCTTCTCCTGAGTCCTGAAATCGTGGGCATCCTTGGATCATCCCAGCCATCCACAAAGCCTTTCTCCACGAGCTCCTTGAGCTTTCTTTTACTCATTACTGTGTAGCTTAGATTTAATCTCGCAAACTCAATCTGTTGAGGATGGCAAGGGACCTCGAGTTCATCCAGTATCCAATCATAAAGGGGTCTATGGTCCTCAAATTCCAGAGTACATATTGAGTGAGTTATTCCCTCTATTGAATCTGAAAGGCAATGGGCAAAATCATAAGTAGGATAAATACACCACTTGTCACCTGTCCTGTGATGTGGGACGTGCAGTATTCTATAAAGTACTGGATCCCTCATGTTGATATTTCCTGAGGCCATATCGATCTTGGCCCTAAGCACCCTTTCTCCTTCCTTAAATTCGCCTTTTCTCATCCTTTCAAAGAGATCTAAATTCTCTTCTACACTCCTGTTTCTATATGGACTTTCTTTTCCTGGTTCAGTGAGGGTGCCTCTATATTGTCTGATCTCCTCTGGACTAAGATCACATACATATGCTTTTCCACGTTTTATGAGTTCTACTGCATATTCATAGAGTCTTTCAAAATAGTCAGATGCAAAATAAAGATGCTCTCCCCAATCATAGCCGAGCCAGCGCACATCTTCTTTTATTGATTCAACAAATTCCTCTTCCTCTTTAGTAGGATTTGTATCATCAAATCTTAGGTGGCACCTACCGCCAAATTCCTCGGCTAGGCCAAAGTTGAGCACGATACTCTTGGCATGGCCAATATGTAAATAACCATTTGGCTCAGGAGGAAATCTTGTAATGACTGTCTTGTGTTTACCAGTTGAGAGATCATGCTCAATTATATCTTTTATAAAATTAGGTGGCACCTTATCTTTCATGGCTTGAGAACTCCATTATTTATTAATTATTGAATAGTTATTAAGTTATTATTAAGTAGTTGTTATATTCGCTATTCATTGCACAGTGTCATTTCCTACTTAGCCAACTATCTGAAGTTTAAAACACCTTGTTGCACTTCTATAATGACCAAATATTTTTCTCCCTTCACAGAGAGTCAAGGAGGTAATAGTGCACACAATAACAAAACAACTACCTAATAACAACTTAATAACTTTAAAAAGCCGCTCTAAGATAATAGAGCGGCTTTTTCCTCAAAAAGCTATGTTCTTTTTAATGGATTAATCAATTTCAGGAGCTGGCAGGAACTCTGATTCCTTTGCAGCAAGCTCTTTAATTTCATCAGATTTTGCAAGAACTGCTTCGACTACGTCATCACCAAGGGACTTTTTCTCTGCCACCTGGTTGAAGAGCTCACGCAAAAAGGCAACAGGAACATCGGTGATAGCGTTCCTTGAGTCGGTTCTTGCTGTATCAAATGTTTCGAGAACTTTGTTCTTGGTCTCTTCAGAGACGTGTACCTCCACGAGCTTGAGCTCGCCAGCAAACCTGTATTTGATATTATCTTCAAGGCCAGTGCCCTTTAGCTTGGCCATACGATTTTCATCCAGAAGGACATCTATGAAATAATCTGCCATTTTCTTACCTCCTTACAAACATTCTATTTTAAAGGTCCTTTAAGTCCACTTCCAACTCTTTCTCTTTGTTAATCACGTACTTCTCGTTGCAGAATGGATAACCAAAGTGCTTCCACCACTTCACAACTACCTTGAATACCTCAGGACGCATAATGATGCTTGGGGGTTGGACACCCTGTGCAACCATACCGCGGAGGAAGCTTCCGCTGAGCTTCTCACGCTCGTGACCACAGGTCTCGCTGTATGCCATCTCCTTACAGGTTGGGCAGAAGGAGAATTCTCTCATGTTCTGTGGTCTGATCTCGAGTCCATATGGGACGTCAGTTGGTGGTGCATCAAACCCAAAACTTGGAATCCCTTCATTCCAGAGGATCTGGGTTGACCACTTATCATAGTATTCACCTACTGCTGCATGGTCACGTCCGAACATGTGGTGTGTACATCCCATGTTCTGACGAATGATTCCATGGAGGAGGCTCTCCAAGGGGTTACCATAACGCATATCCCAGAGACAGATTGTTGGAAGGTGTCTTGAATTCTTGATGTAGCCACCGGTGTTGACAGCCTCATGACCTTCGCAGATAGCCTCATCTGGATAGTCACCACGGCGTTTCACACCAATGATAGCATTTACAAGAATACCATGGCAGGGTTCAAGGTCACCTGTAAAGGCGGCATTTTTCATTAGGAATTCATGGCCAACGTGTGGCACATTACGGGTCTGGTGGTTAATGACTGTCCTCCAGCCCCTCTTGTCAAACTCTTCCCTTGCCTTTCTTGGTGGATACCAGAAACGGTCAAAGGGTGGGCGAAATACTGGCTCATTAATGATGGTGTACTTACCTGCAAGGACTATTGGATTGAGGCTCTTATAAATAACCCAACCAGGATGTTTTTTATTGAACCTTTCTCTTACAACCTCTGGATTATCTTCGGGAGTTCCAAAAGTCTTGTGTGCAAGCTCTTCTGTATCTGAGATCTCCCAGACCTCCTCGATATCAAGGATTGCAAAAGGCTTACCTTTGAGATTGAGGACAAGCCTGTCACCAGAGCCTACACCAAGCTTCTTGTAATCTTCTTTGCTGATGTCGAAAACAAGTGGATATGGGAAGATCCACTCGTTCAATAGCCTCCTCTCCTTTAAGATCCTCTCTACTTCGGCCTGGCACATGGAGCCTTCTACGGGACTGAAAAATCCATAGCAGATACTCATAATCTCGCGATAGACATTTCTAACTGGAACACCTGTTTCATAATGAAGTGTTGGCTGGATGTCATAGGTGGGGCACCCCTTGATCATCTTCTTCGCACGCTCAGGGTCCCTAACAACGCGCTCCACGAGTCTGCCTCCATGAGGCAATGGCCTTTTAATTAAGAAACGTGACATTCGGACACCTCCTTGGTTTTTTAATAAGAATTTCCGCTTAGGAATTCGAAAGATAGCACAACAAATCAGCCATTACAAGGGAACAAATTTCGTATATTTTTTATTTTTAATTAAGGAAATAATGTGAAACAAAAAACAAAAGGCCCCAACAAATGGGGCCTTTATAAGACTATTAAATGTGAGAAAATTTACTGCTGTTCAGACGAATCAGAAGGAGTATTGAAAACTATTTCACCAAAAAGGAATAAGGTAAAAGCTAAAGCAATTCCACCAATTAACATCATATTTTCATGAAGAGATGGTACATAACTATAGTATTGTGGAATATTGACTATATTATATTCATGAAAGTGAGGAATTAGTTGACCAACTATGACAAGATCGTAATATTTAAAGAAGATTCCAACAAGAGTAATCAATCCAGCTGCTGAAAGTGCAGTAATATTTTTGGCCCTTGTACTAACCAAGATCAGCAGTGGTATTACAATGGCAAGAGCAACTTCTCCAAACCAAAAGTTGGTAGAATAGTCACCCTGAACCAAATATATCAGGGCCTCAGGATTATGACTTAGAGCGGGATTATAACCCAAATATGCCTTCCAACCTGTAAATACTGCGGCAATACATAAGAGCACCATCATGAGCTTGCCCACTGCACTAAGCGCCCTTGATTCTCCGCTAGTTGGTTCCTCGCCCTTGACCTTAAAGGCGAACCAATTAAAAAAAAGGATCCCAGCACAACCGAGAAGGGTGGCATAGGTGAAAAAGTAAAGAGGCATGTACTGTTCCACCCAAAACTGCCTTGAACCAACTAACGACATATCAGCCTTCATGTTAAGATTTGCTGCACTCACAGCAATTAGCGCAAGCGCTCCAAAGATTCTGGCTGCCTTATAATTTTCCCTGTGGAGCATGAGGAAATTAATCACCATTAAGAGCAAATAACTACTATAAATAGTACTCTTCCACCAAATATTTGACTCTGGATGTGGACTCAATACTGCATATATTGGGACTCGCCATGGATTTTCCAGCTCTAGGGAGATGCTCATTAGGGCACAACTTATGGCAACTATTGCCAAAAGCACTGTCCTTTTTACTATTGGCTTAAAACTCTCAATACCAAAAACCTGGCCTAAAGAAGCAACTATACAGAGCCCAGTTGATAAACATGCAAAAAATGCGTATCCAGATATAAGGATACCCCATGGTACTTCTCTAGTAGTACCAAATACGTGATCATGACCAACAATCATTGCATGAAGAGCAAAGGAAATGCCCACTACAGTTAGAGACGCAAATGCCAACATTAAATATATAGGCAACGGAGAAGTTATATGCCCTGCAACCCTCGGTTCAATAGGGACAGATGTTGATTTTGACATGGCTGACCTCCTTGATTCTTGTGAATTTTTATTTAAACGATAGCACCTTATTTGTAGACATGCAATAAAAAGGAAGCTATTTTTTTGCTGGTTAACTAATTGTAAAAAAAAGCAAAAATTATAATTTTCAATCACTAACACGAAAGGATTTTTTTCAAAAAAATGGAAAACAATACTTTTAAATTGAAAGCGCCCTTCAGCCCCAGTGGTGATCAACCCAAGGCAATAGAAAAACTATCTCAAGGAGTACTTGCTGGCAAACGCCACCAGGTACTTTTGGGTGTCACAGGATCTGGTAAGACCTTTACTATGGCCAATATTATAAACAGGTGTGGGAAACCCACCCTAGTCATTGCGCCAAACAAGACCCTGGCAGCCCAGCTATTTGGAGAACTTAAGGCCCTATTTCCCGAGAATGCAGTGGAATATTTTGTGAGCTACTATGATTACTATCAACCAGAGGCCTACATTCCCCAATCGGATACCTACATCGAAAAAGATGCTTCTATAAATGAATTTATTGACCGATTAAGACATAGTGCCACAAGGGCAGTACTGACTAGACGCGACGTAATCATTGTCGCAAGCGTTTCCTGCATATATGGCCTAGGATCTCCGGAAGAATACGAAGAAATGAACCTTTTTCTAAAAAAAGGGGACATTCGTTCAAGGGAAGAGATTATCGATCACCTCGTTTCCATGCTTTACGAAAGGGTGGATCACGACCTTAGAAGGGGTAGCTTTAGGGTTAGGGGAGACATTATCGACATTTTCCCCTCCCATGAAGAAAACCGAGTTGTTCGAGTAGAACTATTTGGTGATGAGATAGAAGAAATATTCATAATTGATCCAGTTACTGGAAAAAGGACCGGGGCCATTCAAAGTGTACTTATTTATCCTACCAGCCACTATGTAACTACAAGGGACAGACTAAAACGCGCCATTAAGACCATAAAGGCAGAACTCGAAGAACGCCTTCGAGAGCTTAGGAATGAAAAAAAACTCGTAGAGGCCCAGCGTTTGGAAGAAAGGACAAATCTTGATTTGGAGATGCTGGAAGAATTGGGATACTGTCCCGGCATTGAAAATTATTCAAGGCATTTGTCCGGGAGAAAACCTGGTGACCCACCTCCTACTCTACTTGACTATTTCCCAAAAGACTTTCTCGTCTTCATTGACGAAAGCCACATTACTGTTCCCCAGATTAGAGGCATGTTTAGAGGCGACAGATCAAGAAAACAGACCCTAGTAGACTACGGATTCAGGCTACCTTCTGCGCTAGATAACCGTCCTCTAACATTTGAGGAATTCGAAAGCATGGTACCTCAGGTAATATATGTGTCAGCAACCCCAGGCCCGTATGAACTCCAACAGGCTAGAGGAGAAGTTGTGGAACAAATTATTAGACCCACAGGCCTTTTGGATCCTGAGATGGTGGTAAGGCCAGCTACTAATCAAGTTGACGATCTTATTGGTGAAATTCAGAAACGACTCAAAAAAAATCACAGGGTCCTTGTCACCACCCTCACTAAACGCATGGCAGAAGAACTTACAGATTATTTAAATGACTTGGGTATAAAGGCCAAGTACCTCCATTCAGACATCTCTACCATTGAACGGAGCAAAATTATCCAGGGACTTAGGAGGGGGGATTTTCATGTCCTTGTAGGCATAAACCTCTTGAGAGAGGGGCTCGACATGCCCGAGGTATCCCTTGTGGCAGTACTCGATGCAGATAAAGAAGGCTTTTTGAGATCAGAGCGTTCTCTCATTCAAACAGCAGGACGTGCTGCCAGAAATTCAGAGGGGCTTGTCATACTCTATGGTGATACCATTACTGAATCAATGAAAAAGGCCTTGGAAGAGACAAAAAGGAGGAGGGCTATTCAAGAACAGTATAATTTAGACCATGGCCTTGTACCCAAAACTATCATGAAATCCCCAAAAGAGGCCCTTGCAGCCCTTTATGAGACAGAAGAACAGATTACTTCAGAGACTCTGGGCGAAAAGGATACCCTTTATCACGGAACAGATCTGAGTGAAGGAGATTTAAAGAAGCTTCTGAAGAAAATCGAAAGAGAAATGAAAGAGGCTGCAAAGCAATTGGATTTTGAACGCGCCGCAATTTTAAGGGATCAATTTTTGGAATTAAGAGTCCGTCTGGAATCAAAAAAATAGCATATTCCAGAAAAATGGAATTTTATTCCAACAATCTGGAAACTTAGGGGAATTTTGCCTTTAATCCTGAACTGCTTTAGCTACTCAATATTTGAACCAGCCTCTCCCTATATTCCTCATGGACTGATGGTGTAAAAGCCAGACCTGCCTCATACCAACCGTCTAAAAAACTTGGCTTTGTCCACCTGACGCATGCAGTTATATCCATTAATGGCCTTCTATTTTCACCATATAGCCAGAAGTCATAGCATTCCCCCTGTTTCAATGGTTCTGCTAGCATAATCCGCATTCCACCAAGACTCATGTCAATTGTAAAACTATTTGGCTGATCTGGTGCCGTCTGCGTTGCACAGGGTATAATTTTCCTTATCCTGTTATACTTTCTCCTATCATCTTCTTTTTCTCTGCCAGAATTTTCATACTGCTTATACCTTACACATTCTGAATATCTGCCCAGACAATAAAAATCTTTGTGGATAGTTAGTGGGATATACATACCGCTATCCGGGATTAGACAAATGTCATCTGCAAAAAATGGGCAATCCATAATCTTTCCCTCTAATAAAATCTACAATTAAAGATATAAAGACCATGCATAAGTTAGTTTATCCTTTTATTTAAAGCTAAAACCGTGCCAAACTATGTTATTATCGACCAATAAAACTGCTGCAGGTTCTCCCCATAATAGCAGTACCTAGGTGATCCTTTTGGCACGAATGCTTTATAACAATTTTCGCATACCAAACCCTCCATGAAGATTTAGCACTCTATTTCATGTGCCCCCTATTCTACGGTCCTCACCCACCAGTACTTCGAAGTCACCCATAGAATCAAAAAGTGCTTGAGTATTTTCCCTTATTCGCTGGACATTTGAGTCGAAGACCTTAATATTTTTTTTGTTGGACGCTGCTCTAAAGCCTCTGACCTCATTACTATCTCCAAAAAGACGACTGACAATTTATCGAACTTTTAAAATTTGTCCAGTAATATATTAAATCTTAAATGTCTTAGCTTTGCAACACCTATAGGCAGTTAATTCTAATATTAACTACCATGAAACATAACTAGCATTTTTCTATTAAATTTATCTATATTTTCAATACAAACAAAATAAAAGCGGACTGCAATAAAGTTTAGAAGGATACTTTCATAAATACCATTAATTTATTTTTTATGTAGTTTGAGATATGTCCTCACCAATTATTAGATCACAAAGAAGGCACTAAAGAAAATTGAAAAGGAATTGAGATAGTGAATTCAAAGATTTTGTTTGTGAGCATGCAGGCAAGACAGGTAAAAAAAATGGCGGAAGCGCATGGGAATCGAACCCACCCACGAGGCTCCTCACCCCGTGCACCGGATTTGAAGTCCGGGAGGGCCACCAGCGCCCTTTCCGCTTCCAAATAAAATTTTTATATATATTTTGAAAGGCTGTCAAGATATAGCATATGGAGAAAACTTAAAACATGGAGATTGTAATCCGAGGAGTATTTGAAAACAATTTAAAAATAGATGAACTCAGACTCCCTTTGTGGAAGGTTATTTGTTTAATAGGGCCCTCTGGCTCGGGGAAATCTACTCTGGCCAGAGAGGTCTTATATAAGGAAGGCAAGCGCCTCTATCTAGAGGGTTTAGGCCTAAAGGCTGAACAGTGGTCGTTCAATGATTTTCATAGACCCAAAGCAGAATTTATTAAGGGCCTGCCTCCAACAATATATCTGGATCAAATCCCAGAAAGGTTCACAAGCCGTTCCAGTCTTGCCTCTTACGCAGACCTTTCTACCCCATTAAGACTCCTATTCTCAATATTGGGGCAGGCTTTCTGCCCTTCATGTAATATCCCAATAAAAAAGACATCCATATCCTCAATTAAAACCCATCTACTGGGATTGTCTCCAGGAACGCCTTTTGCCATCATGACCCCAATACCCAAACCAATCACCACTATTCCCCTAAAAGAGGCGTTGGAATGGATCATAAAACAGGGTTTTGTCCGTATAGAGATAAATGACGAATTCATTTTAGTAGAAGACATCTCAGACCTTGACAAAGTTAAAGACCTCAAAAAGGTAAACATCGTAATTGACAGGCTCATCTTAAAAGAAGGAGTCGATGCTAGAATCGAAGACGCTATTAGAGTCGCAGAATCCCTGGGCTCAAGAGTCATTAGGTGCCTTATATTGCCTAAAAAAGGTGTTTCCCAAAAGGAATCTCTAGAATTCTCTCTTGACATGACCTGCCCTAGATGCCTGACGAATTTTCCGGAATTGGGCCCTCACCTTCTATCTCGTAGGCACCCTCTGGGACAGTGTCCAGACTGTAAAGGCAGTGGCTGCAATTCGTGTGACAATACTGGTTTGAGTCCGTTTAGTAGAACACTAAAACTTCATGGGCTATCATACACCCAAGTCCTGGAAAAAAATGTTTTGGAAGTTTCTAGCTTTTTAAATAGTTTCTCCTCCTCTTCTATAGAGCACGAAATAGCAGGTCCTATTTACACTTCTCTCAAGGATAAATTGGCAACCTTACAAAAAGCTAATCTTTCTTATCTCGAATTATCAAGGCCCCTTACTTCAATATCGCGAGGAGAACTGCAAAGACTCAGAATCTGTGTCCAAATACATAGGGCCCTTAGCGGCACACTAGTGATTCTAGACGAGCCCACCATCGGGCTTCATCCAAAGGAATTTGGCCTCCTCAAAAAGCTTGTTGATGAGCTAAAAGCAACAGGGAACACAGTACTTATAATAGAACACGATGAATCAATCTTAAAATATTCCGATTGGGTATGCGAATTGGGGCCAGGCAGCGGAGAACGAGGAGGAAAAGTTGTATTCAATGGTCCTGTAAGAGAATATTTAAAAACACAGGGCAAAAATAACGGGATAAATTCTTCTAGATCAGTCAAAAAGGATACAACCCATAACCGGATCAAACCCCATAGAGCCCCTTCAACTCACCTTACAGTTAGGATTCATAATGAGGCCTCCATAAAAATTCCATTAAATGCCATCACAGTAATTACTGGGGTTTCAGGTTCAGGTAAGACTACATTTGCCATGAAGACCCTGGTACCGAAGCTAAAAGATAGGAGGCTGACTTGCCATATTCTTGACCAATCTCCTTTAAGGGGGGGAAAGACGTCTTTAATATCCACGTACCTAGGGATATTCACTGAAATTAGAGAACTTTTTTCAAAGACCAAAGAAGCTAGGCTCAGAGGGTTCATGAGTTCTTTTTTCAGTCTATCAAAAGATGGTGGGCGATGTGCAGAATGTAAAGGAACCGGTTACACAAACCTTGATCTCAAATACCTTCCACCTATAGATGTCAAATGTCCTATATGTGATGGAAGGCGTTACAGAGAGGACGTGATGAAATGTTACTACAAGGGAAAAAATATTCATGAAGTGTTGTCTATGACTGTTGGTGAAGCGGTCAATTTTTTTTCAAGAATTCCAGCAATTCGTTCCCCCCTACAATCCCTTGTTAGTTCTGGATTGCACTATCTTGTCTTAGGGCAACCCATTTCTACCCTTTCTGGAGGCGAACGCATGAGACTCCGCCTAAGCCTCATATTGTCTAAGAAAATAAGGGCAAAAAAATCCCTTACTAACCATGCGCTTATATTAGATGAACCTAGTGCTGGGCTTTATATAGATGATCTACGGTCACTAGTAAACCAGATCAAAACTCTTGTGAATAATGGTATGACTGTGATTATAATTGACCACGAAGAATTGATATTAGATGCAGCAAACATGATCATAGAGTTTGAACCTGGGGGCGGTCCATCTGGTGGGAGAATCATTAATGCTACAAATTCACTAGGTGGCTGAGTTACTTTCCAAGACCTTCATCGGACCCGCCTGCCCCCATCAACAGAGCCTAATCATCGTCGTCCCAGTCCTCTGGAAGGTCTTGAGACTTTTGGGTCTGTGGCTTGGGCTCTGTCTTTATTTCTGCCTGTTTTTTCGCATTATTAAGGCTTTTTTCACGTTCTTCCTTACTCCACTGTTCTGTCTTTTTCTTCAGCCGATTACTCAATAAAAGCAGGTTTTTTATACCTCCTGCCAATCCAAATAGAAAAAAGATTATAGTAAACCATGGATGGGTTCTTCCCTCAAAGACGTCCGTATCCAGCCAGTAACCGAACCAGACCCCGGCAAAGGTTGAAAAGACCATGGCAGCACCCATGGTGGAAGCATGGGCTAGAATACGAAAGATCTCATTTAGGTATTTCTTAGTCTCAGGTCTCATAAATCAGCATGAAGGGAACCCCGGTCCCGATCCTCGAGTGTTTACTACATCTCTGTCGGCTAGGGCCCCTCTCAAAAAAACAAAAAAGCGGTGAAAGTTACTTTCACCGCTATACTTCATTGGGGTCCCCTCTGGGAATTCTGTCTGACCTGTGTCGTAAATCTCTTCCCTTATCCCAAGAAAGGATTGGCATAAAGGGCAATCAGACCGATAACCAAGGCGTAAATAGTAAATGTTTCAATAAGAGCAAAGGTAATGAACATGGACACAGTCAGCTTACCAGCCATTTCAGGGTTCCTGGCAGTTCCCTCAAGAAGGCCTCGAGCACAGTTACCCATTCCAGCACCACATCCGCCACCTGCGCCGCCGACAGCCAGACCTGCTGCTATAAGTGAGGCAGCCATGATCAGCCCTGTATCTGCAGTTCCGGCTCCTTCACCTGCGGCCATGGCCAGTGCACTGAAGGCCAGGACAAACATAAAACTCAGACCGGAAATCAATAAACTCTTCCTTTTCATCAAACTCCTCCTTTTTATAATTTTTTCTATTTTATTCCTAATGTGCTTCAGCCATTGCCTCTGCACAGTATGTAACAGGCAGAACTACGAAAATAAATGCCTGCAACAAACAGACCAGGGTGCCCAACAACATGATTGGAAGTGGTGCCAAATATGGTCCAGCCATGGTGAAGAGCAGCCCCAGCAGCATCTCCTTTGACATCATATTCCCAAAGAGACGAATGGAGAGCGAGGCGATTCTTCCGATATGGCTGAAGGTTTCAACTACCAGGAAGAAGGGTGCCATGACCGGAATAGGTCCCATGAAATGCTTGATGTACTTGAAGCCGTGAAACCGGATACCCAGGGCATGATAGGCAACGATCGCTATAACTGTATAACCAAGGGTTACGTTGATATTGGCAGTAGGCGACATAAAGCCTGGAATGAGCCCCATATAGTTGGAGATCAGAATCACATATCCAAAGGTAGCGACCATAGGGAAGATCATCCTAGCCTTCTGTCTGTCACCGACCTGTTCTGTAACAAAATCCTCTAGTCCGCCGACAAACATCTCCATCACATTCTGTAGTCCCCTAGGAATGATCTCCATGCGCCTGGTGGCCAATATTGCCAATACGACGCATATAATCATGGCCAAATAGTCATACTGCATGTGTGGCGCCAGTACCTGGGCAAGAACTGTGTCCCCCCCATGGGCAGGCAGGCCTAGAGCATCCAAGACAATGGACAAAAAAAGCAACGGATGTTCCATAGTTACAGGGCCTCCTTAAAGATTATGTATAGTGGTTCATTGCATTGATCAAAAAGGAGCGGCAAGATAACCCCTCTAATATCCTCCCCTTTTTGAAGTACTCCCAATCTATCGAAAACGATTGAATGAATCGCCATTCAGCGCAACAGTCAAAAAAATTTCTTTTCAAATCAACCTATTGCACTGAATATTGCCTCATTCATACATCAAAATATAGGGAGCTAGCAACAAATACGCTCCCTACTTGAACATACGTTATTAGCACAAACCCCATGGGGTGTCAATAGCAAAAGACCACTCAAAAACCCAGCAGTTTGAGTATTAATTCACTCAGTTTTCTGTTTCAATTCCAATATAACCATCATCTAGGACATAAACATCGTCAGCCATGAATTTATACCAGAAGGGACCACTCTACCCATGGATAGCCAGACCTTCGGCTGCGGCCATTAGTCTAATGGAAGAGGGAAAATCTCTAGCATTTTCCCAGACAATTCGTCATTTTAACCCCAAATAGTGTATCGTGATTAAGATGTCAGCCTAGTTTGGGTTTTTCTTCCTTACAAGCTTCATCTGGATCACCAGCAGAAAAAAGGTAATTGGAACTACTGAGACACCAACAAATATCCCTACCAAACTGAATTTACCAGGGAATTTCAGAACAAAGGTACCGATTACTATAATGGCAAGGAGCAGCCTGGTAAACATTCCTATAAAGTATACTATCTGGGAACGCCATTTTACGATGCGTTTCGTGTCTCTCAAGACGCCGACAGCATTCAAAGCGGCAACCACTCCACCAAGGGCAATTCCCCTTACACCTTCAGGGGTCCACCAGACATTGGCCCCTGCAAGCAACGCTACCAGGATAAACCAGATTCCGATTAAAAACCGCTTTGCAAGGCCTTCATCGAGCTCGCCTATCCACATCAACATGGCCCAATCCTCAACATCCCAGTCCTTTGGAAGATCTCGGAGTCTCCGATGCTCCTACATAGGCTCTTTTCTCTTCTCTCCCAACTCATCTTCATGGTTAAGGCTATTTTCATAGCTATTCCCTGCTCCATTGTTCCAGCTTTCTCTTGTTCCGATCATTCAACAAAAACAGGTTCCTTATACCTCCTGCAAGTCCGAATAGGAAGAAGACTATAGTAAACCATGGATGGGTCCTCCCATCAAAGACGTCTCTGTCCAGCCAGTAACCGAACCAGACCCCGGCAAAGGTTGAGAATACCATGGCTACGCCCATAGTAGATGCGTGGGATAGGCTACGCAGGATTTCGTTGAGGTGTTTCTTGGTCTCAGGTCTCATAATTCAACATGATGGGGCCCCAGTCCTTGTCCTGAGGAGGTGTTTTTACTGCTCAGTGGGCTGGAGCCATTTCCCTGAATCAAAAAATTCGGTAGATCTGCCTACCATTGCCGTAAGTCTCGTCCCTTATCCAAGGAAAGGATTGGCATAAAGGGCAATCAGACCAATAACCAAGGCGTAAATAGTAAATGTTTCAATAAGAGCAAAGGTAATGAACATGGACACAGTCAGCTTACCAGCCATTTCAGGGTTCCTGGCAGTTCCCTCAAGGAGGCCTCGAGCACAGTTACCCATTCCAGCACCACATCCGCCACCTGCGCCGCCGACAGCCAGACCTGCTGCTATAAGTGAGGCAGCCATGATTAGCCCTGTATCTGCAGTTCCAGCTCCTTCACCTGCGGCCATGGCCAGTGCGCTGAAGGCCAAGACAAACAAAAAACTCAGACTAGAAATCAATAAACTCTTCTTTCTCATAAAACCCCTCCTTTTTTAATTTACTTCTATTTTATTCCAAATATGCTTAAGCCACTTCCTCTCAAAAACCTATAATAGGCAGCTCTTAAAAAAAAATCTGCAGCTGACTCTTTAAGGCTTAGGCCCAGCAACTTCATCTGTCTTCCTGAGTCCTGTCTCCCAGAAGGTAGTTAAGGTATTTGCGCCCCTACCTTTCAGCCTGTTCAAGATTGAGTTAGCATAGGGATGTATTTCAGTCAATTTTAAAAAAAAATTACACAAGCTCGCGCATTGCTTCATAGGCCGAAGCAATCGTATTTTCAATGTCTTCCCAATCGTGCGCTAATGATACGAAGGCCGCCTCAAACTGGGATGGGGCAAGCCATATATTCTGTTCAAGCATTTCCCGGAAAAATGCACCATACATCTCAGTATTGGATGAAAGGGCATCGTCAAAATTGGTTACTGGCCCAGAGGTTCCAAAGAACGTGGTCATCATGGAGCCAATCCTTTGGGTGGCACAGGTTATCCCAAGATCAGCAGCCACACTACACAGCCCTTCCTCAAGTCTTTGAGCCTTCTCTTCCAGAGCTTCATACGTACCTGGCCTCATGAGCACATCCAAGGTTGCAATGCCTGCGGCAGTGGCAAGAGGATTCCCAGATAGGGTCCCTGCCTGGTAGACCGGTCCTTCAGGGGCTATCATATCCATTATATCTCTTCTTCCACCATATGCCCCAACAGGAAGGCCGCCTCCTATTATCTTGCCTAGACAAGTAAGATCCGGGATGACCCCAAAATACTCCTGTGCTCCTCCTAGCCCAAGCCTAAAGCCTGTAATGACCTCGTCGAAAATTAAAACAATGTCGAGTTCCTTAGTCCACTTCCTGAGAGTCTCCAAATACCCCTCTTTTGGCAGGATTACCCCCATATTGGCTGGCACAGGCTCGACTATGACAGCGGCAATCTCTTTGGCCTCTTTGTCAAAGACGGCCTTGAGGGCGTCTAAGTCGTTAAATGGAATTGCAATGGTATTGGCAACTATCTCTTCAGGCACACCAGGGCTTCCTGGTATACCGAGAGTGGCCACCCCTGAGCCTGCCTTCACAAGAAATGAATCTGCATGCCCATGATAGCATCCGTCGAACTTCACTATCTTCTTCCTGCCAGTAAACCCCCGGGCTAGCCTGATGGCGCTCATAGTAGCCTCAGTACCAGAATTTACGAGCCTCACCTTTTCAATGGAAGGCACGAGCTGCGTAATACGCTCAGCCAATTCTACCTCCCTCCATGTTGGAGCGCCAAAGCTTGTACCCTGCCTAAGCGCCTCCTCCACGGCGGATACAACATGGGGATGTAAATGCCCTAAGATCATGGGACCCCACGAACACACGTAATCTATATAAAAGTTACCGTCCTCATCATATATGTAACACCCTTGTGCCTCTTTTACGAATGGAGGATCGCATCCCACAGACTTACAAGCGCGCACAGGGCTATTTACGCCACCTGGAATCACTTCTTTTGCCTTTTCAAAATAGATCTTGGAAATGTTCTGCCCCATTACTGTCCTCCTAGGAATTAGTAATAAAAATTTTTTTCACTATATACATAAGCCCTATACAAGGCAAGAAGCCCTGAGTGATGGCCAGGACTCCGTCCAAATCACAATAGGGCCAGGCAAAAGACGCGAGGGTGGAGGCACCCCCCGCCTTTGCCTCCTCGATACTTGGTGGTTATCCTCGGAAAGCGCCTGGCCACAGATAGTCCCATTCAATCATCCTCCCTGCCCCTTGACTCACGGGCATGAACCAGAAGATTGCGGCCCTGCACAGCCCTTTCCACAGGCCACGGTCATTCCCACTGCCCCTTATACCTCGACACCGAGTTTGACGTGGCCCTGGAGTGATGACGAGATCCGATAAGAGCTATTTATCCCAGATTATGCAGCTCGAAAGCCTTGCCGAAGATGCAAGGCGGAGGATACACAGACGTACTTAGGTACTTCAACTGATCAAGCCCCCTAAAAAGATGGATGTCCAAATGAGTTCATCATTGAATAGAACTTCTTAAACATCAATGGAGAAACCACAGTATCCCAAAGCCCTGTAAGCTTAGCAACGACCCAAAAGGCAAGAAATAGGCCTACAATGCCTATGGGCAACAGAAATGGATTCATGCTTCTACCCATAAAAGAAGGGGTCAAACAGCCCTTTTTAGGACAACTAGCCACACATTCTTCACATCCGATGCAGTCTGGATCGAAAATTTCTAGTTTCTCAGATACTGCAATGCCCGATGGACATGCCTCTTTACACCTCTTACAGTTTATACAACTTTCTGGATCACGTTTTATACGAGTTGGACTCAAAATGGAAATTATCCCTAAAAAGGCACCATAAGGGCACAAATATCTACACCAAATATTTGCTACAAACAAAGAGGCAATTGCCAAGAATGTGATCACATAAATAGTAGTAGACGAAGGGTGCAAGAAAAACTTTAACATCTTTGCATCAACTGCGACATTATAGGGACTCTGGATAAATGCATCCACAGACTTTAAATCCATTTTAAAAAATATTACATATAGGAAAAAGGCTAGAAGCACATATTTAGGAAGCCCCAAAATGACACCAATCCCTCTCTTTATAGGGATCCTTACTTTTAAAAAGCGGCCTATTTTCTCCACAATACTCGACAAAAAGCCAACTGGACAGATCCACCCGCAAAATCCCTTTCTAAAAACAAATGCTATCGCTATGGCCGCTATTAAAATAGTTAGCCCAGCTGGATGAATCATATCGTATTGCCCCGTTTGAATAAGCCTCCTTAGGCCAAGTAGGGCACTTATTGGGAGAAAGGCCTCTACAGACGGGGGCCTGGGAACAAATTGTTCACTGTTTCCAATGGCCCATTCATAGAAGCAAAAAAACCTATAACCAATGTAAAGACAAAAAAGTGCAAACGATCCCTGTACAGCGATTCTTACTAACTTTATGACCTTATAGTTCTTCAGATCCATAGTATAACCCTTTACCTCGCTCAAAATATTTGATTGTCAATATAATATAATATCTATTTCCACAAAAGACCTTGATTAAAATCAAGTCCAATCCTCCGCTTTTAATCTTCTCCTGTAAGGCTTTTTATGCTAACCTAAATTATGCAATTGGCGATTTTGCCCAAGATGTGAGGCGCGAGGAGTGAAGGCATACTTAGGTATTCCGAACCCCGAGCAACAAAGTAGATTGGGTAAAAGCGCCAATCCCGAAGGGCGCCAAAAGGGGACAAAAAATAGAGATTGGGATTCACCGAAAAAGTGAATTTGGCGATGTGGTTGATATTGGCTGACAAGCTATAAAATCTTGAAAAATCATTTTTGTCCTCTTTTGCCGTGCAGGATTTAGGGGAAAAAATATGCCTACTATCACCTTCCTTGGTGCCGCACAAACCGTAACCGGTTCATGTCATTTACTCACCTTTAAAAACAGGCGTTATCTTTTAGACTGTGGGCAATTTCAAGGGCCCTGGCACATAGAAAAGAGAAACTACGAGCCTATAGGCCTAGTCCCTTCGGCATTACATGGGGTGATCTTAAGCCATGGGCATCTAGATCACTGTGGTAGACTGCCACTTATTTGCAGTGCAGGCTTTGCTGGGAAGATTTATTGCACTCATCCCACAAAGGATATTGCCATGCTCATACTCCTGGATTCGGCCCATCTTCTAAAAGAGGAGTTTTTATGGAAAAGAAGAAAACTGGAAAGGATAGGCATCAAGGCAAAGGCTCCCTTGTATTCGGTTGAAGACGTATGGTATTGCCATGAAAACTTCGCTACCCCCGTGTCTTTTGGGCAACGAATAAAATTGAGCCGCGAGCTTGAATTGATATTACATCTTAATGACGCAGGGCATGTCCTAGGATCTGCTCAGATTTACTTGGATTACAGGCCCAAGAAGGGGAAGCCATTAAAAATCTTGTATAGTGGAGATCTCGGAGATGGAGGGAGACCTCTGGTTAATGATCCAACGCCACCAGAGTCCCCAGTTGATGTACTCATCATGGAATCTACCTATGGAGACAGAGAACACAGGAGCTACAAAGACTCAATAGAAGAATTCCGAGAAGAGGTATTAAGGACCATAAAAAATAAAGGTACAGTACTTATTCCTACCTTTGCATTGGAACGGGCACAGGAAATCCTTTATCATATAGGACAAATGAAAAGAGAACGTCTTATTTCTAAAAACGTACCTGTCTTTCTTAATAGTCCCCTTGCCATAAATATTACTAGGGTATTTTTAAAACACCGTTCCTTTTGTCAAAAGGCACTTGTTGACGATATGCAAAAGAGGATTCCACCATTCGCTTTTCCCGGCCTAAAATTTACTGAAACAGCCGAGGAATCGAGGATGATTCATAGTGTTCCTTCTCCCAAGATCGTCATAGCTGGTTCAGGAATGATCACAGGGGGAAGGATCAAACACCATTTAAAACATGACCTTTGGAAAGAAAATACTACTGTTATTATAGTAGGATATCAGGCCCGAGACACACTTGGGCGCAAACTTATTGACGGTGCCAAGACTGTAAAAATCTTTGGAGAAGAGATTACAGTAAAGGCCAGGATTGTAACCATAAATGGTTTCTCAGCACATGCTGGCAAGAGCCAGCTCATTAAATATGCCCAATTGGCCAGGCCCAAAAAGGTATTTTTAGTACACGGCGAGCCTGACCCCCTTCAACACTTAAAACGGTCTCTCAAAGGGGTGCTCCCCAGATCCGAAATTATCATCCCGGAGTTCAAGGGGCAGTATCGTTTATGACCCGTAAAAATCTCCTCTTGCCTAGCTTGATAACGGATTCAGGCGCGTCAAAGACGACCTCTTCACTGGTTACTCTTTCGCCATCTATTTTTAAAGCACCTTGTTTTATTAAACGCCTTGCTTCTGAGGTGCTTTGGGCAAGGCCATTATCCTTTAAAAATGTAGGAAGATATATCTTTTCCCCAGCAATTATCTTCACTGCAGGTATATCGTCTGGTACCTTTTTTTTGGAAAAGGTTTCGATAAAGGCCTCCTTAGCATTGCTGGCCTCATTTTTCCCGTGAAATCTCTCAACAATTTCAAAAGCCAACTCCATCTTTACGTCTCTGGGATTTACACTGCCGTTTTCTATCTTTGTTTTAAACTCCTCTATCTCCTCTAAGGATTTTCTACTCAAGAGTTCAAAATATCTAAACATTAGATCATCAGAAATGGACATCAACTTTCCGAACATGTCTTTGGCCGGTTCAGTAATACCTACGTAATTGCCCAGGGATTTACTCATCTTATTTACGCCATCGAGACCCTCCAAAAGAGGCATCGTTATCACCACTTGGGGCTCTTGGCCATATTCTCGCTGAAGATCCCTTCCTACGAGGAGATTAAACTTTTGGTCTGTACCTCCCAACTCAACGTCAGCCTTGAGTGCTACAGAGTCATAGCCCTGTATCAATGGATAGATAAATTCATGAATTGCGATTGGACGTCCGTCGTGAAAGCGTTTCTTAAAATCATCTCTCTCGAGCATTCTCGCAACCGTATGTTTGGCTGCTAAACGAATTAAATCTATGGCCTTTAACTCATTCATCCAGGAACTGTTAAAGCAAACCTTGGTCTTTTCTGGGTCTAGTATCTTAAATATTTGTTCTTTATAGGTCTTTGCGTTTTCTTGGACCTCTTCGGGGGTAAGGGCAGGGCGCGTTTCATTCTTTCCAGTAGGATCGCCAATTAGCCCTGTAAAGTCTCCTATCAAAAAATAAATTTCGTGCCCAAGATCCTGAAAATGCTTTAATTTTTGAATCAACACCGTATGGCCTAAATGTAGGTCAGGTGCAGTAGGATCAAATCCGGCTTTGACCCTAAGGCCCCTTCCTTCTTTATGGGCCTTTTTCAATTTTTCTACCAGTTCGTTTTCATCAATAATCTCAACTGCACCTCTACGAATCAGCTCAAGTTGTCTTTGTATGTCGTCCATTTATGCCCCCTACTTGTAACTAATCACGGAGTAAAGCACAGTCTATATTCTGTCACTCCTCAAACTGTCAATACGAGCCTATTTTGCGTACTCCACAGCTCTTGTCTCTCTAATTACAGTCACTTTAATCTGGCCAGGATAACTTAACTCACTTTCAATCTTTTTGGCAACTTCACGGCTAAGCAGTAGTGCCTCTTCATCCGACACCTTGGTACTTTCAACAAGTATCCTGATTTCACGACCTGCCTGTATGGCGTATGATTTTTGTACCCCAGGAAAGGATTTTGCAATATTTTCCAAATCCTGCAAGCGTTTCACATAAGTTTCAAGCATCTCTTTTCTTGCCCCAGGACGCGCTCCTGAAAGGGCGTCAGCAGCCTGGACCAGTACTGCAATCTCCGTCTCAGGCTTTACATCTTCGTGATGAGCTGCTATGGCGTGAATTACATCTTCGCTTTCTCCATATTTTCTAGCAATATCTGCTCCAATTATTGCGTGAGGGCCCTCAATTTCATGGTCAACAGCCTTACCTATATCATGGAGTAGTCCTGCACGCTTTGCCTTCTTCTCATCAAGTCCTAGTTCCGCCGCCATAATTCCAGCTAAGAACGCTACTTCAACAGAGTGCTGAAGCACGTTTTGTGCAAAACTGGTCCTATATTTTAATTTTCCCAACAACTTCACTAACTCTGGATGTATACCATAGACACCCACATCAAATGTCGCCTGCTCGCCTGCCTCTCTTATGGTTACATCCAACTCTTTTTCTACCTTTTGGACTACCTCTTCTATCCTAGCTGGATGAATCCTGCCGTCTGCCACTAAACGCTCTAAGGCAATACGAGCGACTTCTCGCCTTATTGGATTAAAGCCTGAAAGGAGTACAGCCTCTGGTGTGTCATCAATGATAAGGTCAACACCGGTTGCAGCTTCCAGTGCCCTAATATTCCTACCTTCCCGACCAATTATTCGGCCCTTCATCTCATCACTGGGCAAAGCTACAACCGAAACAGTCCTCTCTGCCACAAAGTCTCCAGCATACCTAGAAATCGCAAGAGATATAATTTCTCGGGCCTTCTTTTCAGCCTGTTCTTTAGTCTCTGATTCGACCTTTTTTAATAGACGGGCGGCATCCTGACGAATATCTGCCTCAACAAGCTTAAGGAGGTGCTCCTTTGCCTCCTGTTGAGTCATATTGGAAATCTTTTCAAGCTGTGCCTTTTCCTCTTCACGTATTTGTTCAATTTCTTTTTCTCTCTTTAAAAGCTTTGCCTCAGTGGCCTTGATTTCAGTCTCCTTCTCAAGTATCTCGATCTCTTTTTTATCAATAAGCTCTTGTTTTTTGTCCAGTTGGGCCTCTTTTTGCTGTAGGCGTCTTTCTAGGGAATTGATCTCCCTTTTCTTTTCCCGAATTTCCTCTTCTGATTCTTTACGAAGACGATAGGCCTCTTCCTTGCCATGGACCAAGGCATCTTTTTTAATACGTTCTGCCTCTTCCTTGGCCTTGGCAATGATGAGTTCTGCCTCTTGACGCCTTTTTTCTAGATCGTCTTTGACGCCTCGTTTACCAATAATAATGCCAATGGCCATTCCAGCGCAGAGGCACAATATACCTATTATGAGACCATAGACAAAATTCATCCCGGGTGTCACCTCCTAATGATTTCAGGATGGCCACACCCCATACCCACACAGGGCTTAACACTGAGCTCCAGAACGGACCAGGTGGAAATAAAAGTGGCAAATTTTATTTGAAGGAAAACAATTTAGGTTTGTCTAAATCTTACATCCCACATTGTCTTTTTGAGGTCTGATATATTCAACTACTCCATTTGCCAAAATTCATTTAATGAAAAACACAAAACAAAGTCATATATGGCAACTGGCTAAAATCCTTTTATTTCCAACCCAGTACCGCAATATATATGAACCCAGATGGGGTTATAGCCAAAATACCCCCGCTTGTGCCGTGTCTACAGGGTTCATTGAACCTGACCTAGTCAGGTGGGCGTCTCATCCGCAAGGCGTCAGACAGGGATGTTTTCCCCGTCATCGGCTCGCGAAGCGGAGACCCCCTTGTACGGGGTGTTGGCTCAACGAACTTCCTGTTTGATCACGGTCACAGCAGGGGAAGTCCATTTCAAAATCTGCCTCATTATAATACATTTACTGGAAAACGCAAAATCCTATTGTATATTTCAATTACAATATGTGGAAATGTTCTTTAAAAGGGTTTCTATTCGTTCCTCTAGCACTTGAAGCTCTTTTTGGGCAGAAAAATAGTCCTTTGCAATGGAAAGCACAGTAAGAACAATCTGTTTGTGGGCAGGAAGATTTGAATGAGAGGAAGATACATCCCTTGCAACCCTTTCAACATAAGACACAAGGTCCTTCAGATCGATATCTTCCTCTTCCCTTTGCGTTAAATAATAACTATGCCCAAAAAACTCTAGCCTTACCTTTGGACCATCTTGCACTTTAACGCCTTAAGATAACTCTTAACCAAAAACAATATTGGATTCCTCTGGAGAAGATTCTGGTTCCTCTGATGAAAATTCGGACGCATCCTGATTGCCTAAATCATCATCACTACCTGAATCATGCTCACCTTGGTCAACTTCTGCCAGTGGTTTATTGTCATCCTGGTCAATTGAATCTATACGATCCAATATTTCCTTTATCTTTTCCCTGGCCAGTTGCTTCTGCAATTCAAGATCGTCAATCCTTTCATTGGCCTGCCTCAGCTCCTCACTGAGCCTATCGATTTCCTGTTTAAGTTCCATGTTTTCACGTTGCACACTGTCTAAGCGGTCCATTAAGGCCCCGACCTTAGACTCAAGCAATACCATCAGATCCTGTTCCATATTACTAATCCCCCTTTCAAAAATATCTGGGTCTGTATCTGTGTGTTGGTCTATTATTTCAACCACTACAACCAGCTGGTCAAGCGAACACACTGGTCACAGGCCAGTACTATTACATCATCGGTCTAACAATATAAACTATAAAACTTTCTTGGAAAACGGGGGTACTAATTCGTGTTTTAAAATTTCACTATTCTCTATATAGGAAAATGCGCTTATTTGTGCCCCTTCCCGAATAATTGAATTACCCTTAATTACGGCAAATGGGCCAATTGTGACATCTTTTTCAATCGTTACATCCAATCCAATGTAAATTGAATCTGGCATAATCATGGTTACTCCATTTTCCATATGTCTTTTTCTCACTCTGTCAAGAAGGACGGATTCAGCAAAGGCCAAATCATTTCTAGAATTAACGCCGATAGCTTCACTTGGATCATCCAATGGCAACGCATTAACCTTCATCTCAAAATTACGTGCAAGGGTAACTATATCAGTGAGGTAAAATTCTTTCTGTTTATTTTTATTTTCGATCATACTCAAAAAATGAAATAATACATTAGAATCAATACAATAGGTGCCAGTATTTATTTCATTAATTGCTCTTTGTTCTTGTGTAGCATCTTTTTCCTCCACAATACCCATGACTTCACCGTTACCAGAACGAACAATTCTACCGTAACCAGTTGGATCCTCAACATAAGCAGATAATACAGTAACCTGATTTCCCTCGCCAATATGATGTGAATAAAGGGATTGGATAGTAGTAGGCCTAAATAACGGCATATCACCGCACATAATAAGGCATGGGCCAGAATATTCCCTAAGATTCGGCATGGCACAACTAACAGCATGAGCCGTACCAAGCTGCTCCTCCTGATAGACTATTTGGGGTGACCACTTTGAGATATGAGGTTCAATCTCTTTTGCTCCGTGCCCAAGTACAACAATAATCCTCTTTATGCCAGCTTGAGACAACACTTCTAACGGATAATAAATCAATGGACGATCAAGCAATCTGTGAAGTACCTTGGGTTTGGAAGACCGCATCCTAGTACCTTTTCCTGCAGCTAGGACAATTGCAAAAAAACAGGAATAGTCGACCACTTAGCCCCTCCTAAAATAAAAAAGGGCAAGCTTGAGCTTGCCCTTTACTTCTTCTTTTTTTTTAACTAGCTGTGTTGGGCTACCTTCAATCTCACGAGGGCCCTATGTAATGCGGCCATGGCTCTGGCCTCATCTATTGCAGCTTGCCCTGCAGCTGCCTCCTGCAGCCTCTTTTCTGCTCTTTCCTTGGCCTTTAGTGCCCTATCTACATCAATTTCATCCGACCTCTCGGCAGCTTCTGCGAGGACTGTCATTTTATTGTTGGATACCTCACAAAAGCCTCCGCTCACTGCCATACGAATAGTTTGTCCATCATTGGTAATACGCATCTCACCTATCTTCAGAGATGCTAAGAGCGGAGCATGATTCGCCATTACACCGAACTCGCCGTCTTCACCAGGCGCTGTGGCGAGATCTACCTCTTCGCTAATTACAACCCTTGAAGGTGTTACTACCTCTAGAAGGAGTTTATTTGGCATATCTCTTACCCATTATGTGTATTTTTAGCTCTGTTTGGCCTTTTCAATGGCCTCTTCAATGGTACCTACCATGTAGAAGGCCTGCTCTGGAAGGTCATCGTGCTTACCTTCCAGGATTTCCTTAAAGCCTCTCACTGTATCTTCCACTTTTACATATTTACCAGGTATACCAGTAAATGTCTCGGCAACGTGGAATGGCTGAGAAAGGAAACGCTGTATCTTTCTAGCCCTTTGGACTGTGAGCTTATCTTCGTCAGACAGCTCGTCCATACCGAGAATGGCTATAATGTCCTGAAGGTCCTTATATTTCTGAAGCGTCTGCTGGACCTGACGTGCAACCTGATAGTGTTCCTCACCAAGAACATTTGGATCAAGAATTCGAGATGTTGAATCCAAAGGATCCACTGCAGGATATATACCGAGCTCTGCGATCTGACGCGAAAGAACGACTGTACCGTCAAGGTGTGCAAAGGTAGTTGCTGGAGCCGGGTCAGTAAGGTCGTCAGCAGGCACGTAAACACATTCAACTGCTGTAATTGATCCCTTGGTTGTGGATGTAATACGTTCCTGAAGAGCACCCAAGTCAGTAGCTAGAGTAGGCTGATAACCGACTGCTGATGGGATACGACCAAGTAGAGCGGAGACCTCTGAACCGGCCTGGGTAAATCTGAAAATGTTATCAATAAAGAACAGCACGTCCTGTCCTTCTTCATCCCTAAAGTACTCGGCAGCAGTTAGCCCCGTGAGACCAATCCTGGCACGTGCTCCAGGTGGCTCGGTCATCTGCCCGTATATGAGAGCGGCCTTTGGAAGAACGCCTGATTCCTTCATTTCTAGATAGAGGTCGTTACCTTCTCTGGTACGTTCTCCAGCACCGCAGAAGACTGAAATACCGCCGTGTTGCATAGCAATATTGTGGACCATTTCCATCATGATGACCGTTTTACCACATCCTGCACCTCCGAACAGTCCCATCTTACCGCCCCTTGGGAACGGAACCAGGAGGTCGATAACTTTAATACCTGTTTCGAGAACCTGTACCGTGGTATCCTGTTCTACGAATGCCGGAGCCTTCCTATGAATTGGGTAATATACATCGGCCTTGATATCACCTTTACCATCGACTGGCTTTCCAACGACATTTAGAATTCTACCTAGGGTAGCAGGCCCAACAGGGATCTTGATAGGAGCACCAGTGTCCTTTACTGGCATACCCCTAACCAATCCGTCTGTGGTATCCATAGCGATGCAGCGCACCATGTTATCACCAAGGTGCTGAGCAACCTCAATGACAAGATTGTCCTCAGTATCATCAATAGCAGGATTGGTCACCAAAAGGCCATTCAAAATGGCTGGGAGCTTTCCTGGCTCAAACTCGACGTCCACTACTGGCCCTACGACCTGGGCTATTCTTCCTATGTTTTGTTCAGACATATTTTAAACCTCCCTAATTGTAGGCGTTAATTAGCCCTTAAGAGCCTCTGCACCGCCCACTATATCCATCAATTCTTTCGTAATTGCAGCCTGGCGGGCTTTATTAAAACTTAATGTGAGTGTATGCAGCATATCCTCACAAGCCCTTGTAGCATTATCCATCGCAGTCATACGTGCGGCCTGTTCACTTGCAGCTGTTTCAAGCATTGCTGCCATAATCTGGACATTCACATACATTGGCATCAAGTTATTGAGTATCCGTTCAGGTTCAGGTTCATAAATGTATGTAGGTTTAGGCCCATTGTCCTCAGCCTCCTCTCCCCCAAGGCCTTCCTTGGATATTGGCAGAAGCCGTTTAAACGTAGGCTTTTGAGTGACTACGTTTATAAATCTGCCATACAACAACTGGACCTGATCTACCTGTTCTTCGAGGAACATATCGATCGCTACCTTACCTATCCTCTTAGCATCCTGCATCTGAATATATGCCATGCAGTCAATAGCATGAGCGACCACTTCAAATGCAGATTTTCTTAAATAATGAAATCCCTTCTTGCCAATGCATGCAAATTTTACTTCCTTTCCCTCTTCGGCCTGTGCTTTTGCAAATTTCTCAGCTGCGTTTATTATATTTGCATTGAATGCCCCGCAGAGCCCCCTGTCAGCAGTCACAACGATGGCTAAGACCTTCTTTACTGGCCTTATGGCCATAAGAGGAAAGGAATTGGGATTAACAGAGCCACCTAGGTCGCCAATGACTGCTGCAAATTTCTCCGCGTATGGCCGAAAATTCTCCATATTCTCTTGGGCGCCGCGGAGCTTGGCAGCAGCCACCATGTTCATTGCCTTGGTGATCTGCTGGGTTTTTTTAATTCCGTTTATCTTTAGTTTAATATCCTTTAGTGAAGGCATTGTAGCTGATCTCCGCTAACTACTTACTTTATGTTCCTGTTTGCCTTAAATTGCTGGACGAAGTTAGAAATAGTTGCATTCATTTTTTTGTCCAGCGCATCATCAATTGCCTGCTTATCTCTCAACTCCTGGAATATGTCTGGCTGATTCTTCTCAATATAATCGTACAATTCTCGCTCAAATTCCTGTAGTACTTCAACTGGCAGCTCGTCTAATAGCCCCCTGGTACCAGCATAGATAATAACGACCTGCTTCTCCATTGGTAATGGCTGATACTGAGGTTGTTTGAGTATCTCAACGAGCCTTTCACCACGTCTGAGCTGCTGCTGTGTAGCCTTATCCAGATCACTACCGAACTGAGCAAATGCAGCCAATTCCCTGTACTGAGCCAGATCCAAACGAAGAGTACCGGCAACCTGTTTCATTGCCTTAACCTGAGCCGCACCACCGACCCTGGAAACGGACAGACCGACATTAATTGCAGGGCGGATACCAGCGAAGAATAGGCCCGGTTCAAGATAAACCTGACCGTCTGTAATGGAGATAACGTTTGTTGGAATGTATGCAGACACGTCCCCCTGCTGGGTCTCAATAATGGGAAGTGCTGTCAAGCTGCCAGCTCCGAGTTCATCACTTAATTTTGCAGCCCTCTCTAGAAGTCTTGAGTGGTTATAGAAGATATCGCCAGGATATGCCTCACGTCCTGGTGGACGTCTGAGAAGAAGAGACATTTCCCTGTATGCCACGGCCTGCTTGGAAAGATCATCATATATGATTAGGGCATGTTTTCCATTATCCCTAAAATATTCACCCATGGCGCATCCTGCAAATGCACTGAGATACTGCAGAGATGCCGGCTCACTAGCACTTGCAGCAACAACAGTTGTGTAATCCATTGCACCATGGCGCCTCAAAGCTTCAACTACCAAGGCGACAGTTGCTTGCTTCTGCCCAATTGCTACGTAAATACAGTAAACGCCTGTATTCTTTTGAGCAATAATGGCATCAACGCCGATTGCAGTCTTTCCAATCTGGCGGTCACCGATAATCAATTCACGCTGACCTTTTCCAATTGGGGTCATTGAGTCAATAGCCTTGAGACCTGTATAACAGGGCTCATGCACGGGCTTTCTCTCAATAACACCCGGAGCCTTCATCTCAATCCTTCGGTACTCGGTTGCTTTAATAGGCCCCTTGCCGTCAATAGGATTCCCAAGAGCATCGACAACACGTCCTAGGAGGGCTTCACCCACAGGCACCTGGGCAATTTTGCCTGTACGTTTCACGAGATCGCCCTCTTTAATCTGTGTACAATCACCCATGACTGCCACACCTACGTTGTCTTGTTCGAGGTTCAGGGCGACACCCATTATTCCGCCTGGGAACTCAAGAAGCTCCATGGCCATGCAGTTTCTAACTCCATAGACACGGGCGATGTTGTCACCGACTGACAACACCGTGCCAGTTTCGGCAAGGTCTATTTGTTTCTCATAATCCTGGATCTGTTTTTTAATTATGTCACTTATTTCTGCTGCTTTTATCTGTGCCATTATCCGAGTTCACCCCTCCCTATGGATTCTTTGAAGCCTTGGAGTTGGCTTCTTATACTTCCATCCCATACCATGTCGCCGATGTGGGCCACCACGCCGCCGATTATGGATGGGTCTTCTTGCAATTCAAGCACCACATCTTTGCCTGTCACCTGTGCAAGGATCTCTTTTAGTTTTTCCTTCAGGTCTTCAGGCATTGGTACAGCAGTGGTTACAACTGCTCTCACTACACCCATCTCTTCATCCATTAGCTCTTGATAGAACTTTTGGATAACTTTGATGGCCTGTATTCGCCTCTTCTCTACGAGGAGTTCCATAAATTTGGTGAGCTCCTCACCAGCCCCAATAGCCTTAAGAATTTCACCAACTATCTGACCTTTGAGATCGGGAGGATAAACCGGACTCTCCAAGGCCTCCTCAATCTCGGGCTCGGAGCTCAGGAAGGAGGCAATGGAGCTCAACTGCTCTGCAAACTCCTCGAGTTTTCCCACTTCCTTCCCTATAGTAAACAACGCCTTGGCATATCTTCTGGCAACAATTGAACTAATCAATTCTTGGTCACCACCTTTTCTAAGTATTCACTGATGAGCCTATGATGATCTTGCTCATTCAGGTTTTTACGAATTATATCTTCCGCCATCTTGACGGCTATCTCTGCCACTTCACGCTGCAGCTCGTGCCTTGCCTTCTGCAACTCCTGCTGGACATAGAGTTCTGCTTGGGCCTTAATGCGCTCAGCTGACTGTCGAGCCTGCTCAATAATCTTTTGCTTCTCTGCCTCTCCCTGCTGTATAAAACTACTCAATATGCGCTCTGCCTCTTTGTCCATTGTGGACAATTTTTTCTCATATTCTGCATATTTCCTTTCAGCCTCTTTTTTCTTCTCCTCAAGCTCTGCAAAGGCCTTTTCTATGTCCTCGGTGCGGGATTTTAACGCGTTAGCAATAGGAGCTTTCAAAAATTTCACTAGAATAACAACAAGAAGGGCAAAATTCAGAGTGTGCCATATAAAATTCATTATCTGCTGGTGGGTCAACCCATGATGCTCACCATGCGCTCCACCTTCAGCATGATGCGCACCTTCGTGCATTGCCGCCCCAGAACCCTCTCCAGATGCGGCAACATGATGATTTACTACTGCCTCCTGCTGGACCGCGTGACCCTCCTCAGATGCATATATTTTGGTTACCGAACATGGCCACAACACCAAAACCGCAAACAGTACAACCAACCCAAAAAGGCTCTTCCCACGCATTATATTGCCCTCCCAAGGAGCTTCTGGGCTATTTCTACAGCAAAGGCCTCGGCTTGAGCCTTGAGCTCTGACCTAGCCGACTCAATCTGGGCGGTGAGCTCTCCCAGAAGCTCTTGCTTCTTCTGAGTTGCCTCTTTCGTACTTTCCTCAATCAAGGCCTTTTCCTCCTCTCTAGCCTGTGCCTTGAGCTCTTCCCTTTTTTGCACTCCCTCAGAACGTGCATTTGCCAATTTTGCATTAAAATTCTCCAAGAGCTGATGAGCACTCTTCTCAAGCCTCTCGGCCTCTTCCCTTATGGCCGCCATCTTGGATTCACGTTCTTGCAACATTTGACGGATTGGCTTATAGAGCAACGAATTCAAAACTGCCATCAAGACAAGCGTGCCTATTACCTGCACCAGGAACGAGGCATCTAGTGTTATCATTTCGAGCCTCCCAACCTTTTTTCGAAATTTATTTATGTTTCAGGCGGTTAGAAAAAATGAACAATCATTCATTTCTTCAGAGAAAGTTTTTACTCTATTTGAACCGGCCTGTCAATGCCTTTTCAGAAAAAATTATCGTCCTCGCGCCTCTTTCCACAAGATTTTGTGCATTTGGAGGCCCAAACGGACTGGCGTTCTGTCTTCCACTATCCAATCAGCCAGTTCTGTTGGAGCAAGCACACCCCATACCGGACTAAATATTGGATTAGTAAATCTTGAAAGTCCTTGCCTTAGGACTTCCTCTCTGGCCCACTCATAATCATTTCGGTTGCTTATAACAAACTTCACAGAGTCCATCCTACCAAGAAAGCGCAAATTTTCAGGTATCCACGACCCTACTTCCCCGCTTCCAGGACATTTACGATCAACGCACTTATATACCCCTATGGGCACGTCTTTTAGACCAATACTTCCGTTGGTTTCCAGAAGAACAACTGCTCCCTTTTTCAGCAACTGAGTCATCAATGGATATACTCCATTTTGGAGCAGTGGCTCTCCACCAGTGATTTGTACAAATGGCACTCTAGATCCTCTCCACTCTTCCACCAAATCTTCGATTAGTTTTCTTTCACCTGGTGCCTTTGCGTATTCCGTGTCACAGTATGAACACCTTAGATTACACCTTGATAGGCGAATAAAAAAACATGGCACTCCGGTAAACAGCCCTTCGCCTTGTAGGCTGACAAATGTCTCGGTTACTTCAAGGATATTGTTCATATCATTCAACACACACCGGTCCCATTACATCAAAACAAATTGGGAGCAATTCAAATATCCGTCATTTCATTCACTGTAGGTAACCCCTGTCTTCGGGGTCTCACATACCGTCACTTTGGCAACTTCAACCCCTTCAATATGTTGAAGTCTTTCCTTAAGTGAATGGAATATAAAATATGCTATGTTCTCACTGGATGGATTTCTTTCCTGGAATGCTGGATGATCATTTATGTTTGTGTGATCTAGTTCCTGCAGGACTGAATCAAGGGCCTTTTTTAGATCACGAAAATCTATTCCTACATGGATTTCATTGAGTTTTTCTACCCTAACAAATGCACGGACTATCCAATTATGCCCATGAAGATGCTCGCAATTCCCAGGGTAATCCCTTAAATAGTGAGCTGCGGCAAATTCGCGTTCAACAAATATTTCATACATTTTGGCCTCCAAATAGTGTACAGTGCAGGTTATATCTTCATATTAGTACAAATCATGGAAATTAGCCAGCCGAAGGCGCACGACCGCATGGGCACATCAAAGTTCAAGGTTTTAAGTTCAATGTTCTTATTTTATGGCTTCAGCGAAATCAGGGAGCTGCTTCCCAGAACCTAGAACGTAGATCGTTGAACGTAGAACTGGACTCTGGGACATGACATTTAGGTAAAAAATTTTCCTTCAACTCAAAACTCAGAACTCAACACTCAAAACCCTTTTACATTAAGTTGGTCTTGGGCCAAACAGCGCCTGGCCTACTCTAATGAATGTTGCACCCTCTTCAATGGCAACTTTAAAATCATGGCTCATCCCCATGCTTAGTTCACATAATTCAAAGTTGTCACCAAAATCATCCAACAATCTGTCCCTGAGCTCTCTAAGTTCTCTGTACCACTTTCTAGAATCATCAGGGTCCTCTGAATACAGAGGGATTGTCATGAGACCTTTTATTTTTACATGCTTAGGCTGGATTTCATCTCTAAGAATCTTAAAAAAGGGACGGACTTCATGAGGATGAAGCCCCGACTTTCCTGGATCCATTGAGATATTTACTTGAACGAGGCATTGGATATCCTTATTAAGTCCGTCTGCCACGCGCTCTAGCCTCTTGACTAGCTCAATGCTATCAACAGTCTCTATCCAATCAAAGTACTCTACGGCAGACTTTGCCTTGTTTTTTTGTAGATGACCTATTAAATGCCATTCGAGGTCATAGCCACGTTCACGAAAAAATTTTACTTTCCTTACCCCTTCCTGGACATAATTTTCCCCAAATACCCTGAGTCCTAAAACCACTGCCTGCTCAATAACTTCTTCAGGAAACCGTTTAGACACTGCAACGAGCGTGACATCATTGGGATCTCTTCGAGCCCTCGACAAGGCATCTTCTATTTCAATTTTAATCTTTTGTATGCTATTCTCCAATGCTCTGTTCTTCATTTCCGTGGACCTACAATCTCTAATTTTAAAAGGGTTCCTACCAACTCAGTAAGTGGCAATCCCACCACATTGGTATAGGAACCTTCAATCCTCTCCACCATAAAGGAACCCAATCCTTGAACGGCATAGCTTCCAGCCTTGTCCATTGGTTCCCCAGTTAGGACATAAGACTCTAATATATCCCTTGACAAATTTGAAAGCCAGACATTTGAACCCACGACAAAGCCCTCTTCATATCCGCCTGATGTATAAGGCCCTACGATCCAACAACCTGTGTAGACAGTGTGCATCCTTCCAGTTAAACGAGTCAACATAGATAGAGCCTGCTCTCGATCTTTTGGTTTGCCAAGCACGTCTCCATCCACAACCACGATAGTATCAGCACCAAGAACCCAGGAGTCCTTGTAATTCTTTGCAATATTTCTGGCCTTTAACTTTGCGACATGAAGGGCATATTCTTGCGGCAGCTGCCCTTCTTGAAAAGGAGGTTCCTTTTCCTCGCTGGGAATTACGTCAAATTTCAGTCCAAGCCCACTTAAGAGATCCCTTCTTCGAGGTGATTTTGATGCGAGAATCAATCTTTCAAGGGTTTGAAGAGGGCCCTTGCATTCTCGCTGGACCATCTACACACCTCCTCAAAATCTATTCCCTTTAAACGAGCAACCTCTTTTGCGATATATTTGACATATGAGGGTTCATTAGTTTTCCCCCTCTTTGGCACTGGGGCCAAAAAAGGACTGTCAGTTTCAATAAAAAACCTGTCTAAAGGACATTTCTTAACTGCATCTCTTAGGGCTTGAGCCCTAGGAAAGGTGATTATGCCTGAAAAAGAAATGTAAAATCCCAGGTCTAAAAATGCCTTTAAGAGCTCATAATCCCCAGAAAAGCAATGAATCACTCCTGTTGCCCCTTTTGCATCCTCGCTTTTTAGTATCCTCAGGGTGTCTGGTCCAGCCTCCCTTGTATGAATGACCACTGGCAAGGCGAATTCCTTTGAAAGAGAGAGCTGAAACCTAAAGGCCTCTTCCTGATCAAGCTTGGAGGAATAGGCTTTAGCAAAATCCAGACCTGTTTCTCCAATGCCAATGAATCCCCCTTGTCTCAGATAACTCTTAAACCTGTCCATTAAATCATTATCTAAGGATTTGGCATCATGGGGATGGAGCCCAATAGTTGCATAGACTATTCCAGGGAATTCTTTTGATATCCTCTGAGCAGACAGAGAGGATGTCTCATCAATCCCCACTGAAATTATTTTTTCAACCCCTGCCTTTTTCGCCCGCTCAATTACCTGACCCAGGTCCTTACTTAATTCAGGGAAATCAAGATGTGCATGGGTATCTATGAGCATAATTCGCGTATCCCTTATTTTGTGTTAGAGAAAACGATTCGTATCGTTTTTCCACCAATATTGTTACTACTGATTTTGAAGTCTCCTCCGTGAAGCTCCACAATCTGCTTGGACAGACTAAGCCCCACTCCCAATCCCCTTAGGGATTTTGGTTCTGAGTGTGCCTCATTAATAGGCAAATCAGTCGTTGAAATTTTCTGTCCGGTGTCTGCCACCTCTATCTCCAAATCTCCATCTAAAATCCTTGCTATGACAATTAGGATTCCGCCGTTTTTCATAGAGTTTAAGGCGTTGTGCACTATATGGTAAAAAGCCTGTTGGAAATGCGGCACATCAAGATTCACATGATAATCATCAGGTATATTCATTGTAAAGTGACCATCAATCCCTCTGTGTTCCAAGTCAACAGCAATCACACGAAATATTGTCTCTAATAATGGCTTAACTCTTACCTTCTCAAAGTCGAGTTTGGGACCCTGATCAAATCTAAAAAGCCCATTGAGTGTCCCTTCTATTTTTTCCGTACCCTCTACAATTTTCTGAGCGATATACCTTAGGGCTTCATCTTCTGATCTTTTGGCCAATACTCTTGCCAAGCCCCCAACGGCACTCAAAGGATTTTTTATTTCATGAAGGATTCGATCTGCAATCCGTCCCATTTCTGCTGTTTTTTCCGCTTGAACCAGCTTATTTTTACTATCATTCAACTCTCTCGTAAGTGTCTCCAGTTCACATATCTTCCCCTTCAAGAGGGTACACATCCTTGCCTTAGTAATGGCCATGGATGCGATGGTAGTAAATAGTACCAATATTTCCAAATCATTCGGTTCAATTGGGCGACGAAGTATGTGGTTGTCACAGACTATAACTCCATATGAATGGGGGCCAGTGGCCACCGGTGCAACTGCAAGAGGAGCTTCTCCTAACGGCCAAAATACGCCTTGTGGCACATAGTCAACGACAAATGGCAGACGTTCCAAGAGAGAGGTCACTAAAAAGTGCTCTCTCTCATCCATAGACACTTCAATACTTCTGACCAACCGATTCAATGGATGGTGTGAATTTTCAAAATGGTGGGCCACTTTTTCGAGCATCTCAAAAAGTGTTATAGGCTCTCTACGCATACTTTCCCAAATAGCCGCCGCCTCTTCAGCATCACTAGGTCCAAGGGCCAAGGCACCTCGTAGAGCCCTTTTTCCACTATCAAACTCAAACCAAAAGGCCCTATTGAATCCAAGGCCTTCTCCAGCAGTCACTCCAACAAGTACTGCCCTTAATATCTCGACTACATCGTCGCTTTCTAAAAATTCACTATTCAACTTCTGAGCGAGTTCTAAGAAGAAAGACAATCGACTTCTTTGAAACGATAGTTCGGAACGCAGTACTTGAAGATTTCTCAAACAAGAAGAATTATCTTCACTATAATCCAGGAAATTCATAATGACCTTAAACTACCTTTATGTCTTGACACTTAAACTGGCAAAGGTCATAGTACCATGTAATTTAAAACAGTGAAGCCCAAACATTTTTAAGTCTTTGGGCTAACAACTTAAAAGGAGGGTGATCATTATGCGTTCCAAGATTACGTCAATCGCAGTAGCAATCATGATGACCATTGGTATTGCAGGTGTAAGTCATGCTGCAAAGTGCAAAGGCATAGTTGAAAGCATTGATGCCGGGAAGATGATTGTACAGTTAAAGGGCAAGTGCAAGGCAAAAGCAGGTGACGAAGTAAAGATCAAGACCAAGAGGAAAGCTGCAGTAGAAGGTTGCTAAGATTCGAAACACTGAGGACTGAGTTCCGAGAAAAATTTAGTAAATCTATGCCTTACTGTTAATGGCTTAGAAAAATCCCCGGAAACTCAGTCCTCACTTTTTTATGCTTGAGCAATTTTTCGTAGTGTCTTGATTTCAGTTGCGTAATCATCAGCCCCAAATATGGCTGAACCAGCCACGAATATAGTGGCACCTGCCTGTGCTACCTTGCCAATAGTTTCCCTATTTATCCCTCCATCCACCTGAATCGGGATGGACAGTCCTTTTGCATCAAGAAGCGCTTTTAACTCCCTGATTTTTTCCAAGGAAAAATCAATAAATGCCTGTCCACCAAATCCTGGATTGACACTCATAATAAGACAATAATCAGCCACCTCTATAACATCTCGTACTGCGTTCACGGGGGTTCCCGGATTCAATACTAGCCCTGCCTTAGCTCCCAATTGTTTGATAGCGCAAAGTGTCCTGTGGATATGTGGGCAGGTCTCATAATGGACTGAAATCCAGTCTGCTCCTGCATCTCTAAAATCCTTGAGGTACAAATCAGGCCGTTCTATCATAAGATGACAATCCACTGGAAGCCCTGTTGATGCCCTTACAGCCTTAACAACAAGGGGACCAATGGTAATATTTGGCACAAAATGACCATCCATTATGTCTACATGAATCACGTCTGCCCCGGCATTTTCAACTGCCTTTATCTCTTCGCTAAGACGGCCAAAGTCTGCAGAAAGTATTGAAGGCGCAATTAGTGTTGAACCATTTTCAGTCATTTTTCTCTTCTCCATTAAGCTCAAAACTTCCAAACTCTCTCTCATTATAGATTGCAGGTTGGTTTCTTAAAAATTTTACGCTAATATCCATTAAAATCACCTCAGGGTCAAGGAGGCAAAAAGATGATAGCAGAAAAAATGCTCTCATTCATGGAGAGGGCTTCATGGATAAGAAAGATGTTTGAGGAAGGAGCACGTTTAAAGAGCATCCATGGAGCGGAAAACGTGTGTGACTTTAGCCTTGGCAATCCCGATCTTTCCCCGCCAAGGGAATTTGATGAAGCATTACTTGAAGAAGCACAAAGAACTGGCCCTGGTGTCCACGGATACATGCAAAATGCTGGCTTCCAAGAAGTAAGAGAACGTGTAGCAGACCAGGTGGAAAAGGATCATGGTCTAAGACCCAATCCAGCCCACATAATCATGACCTGTGGGGCAGCAGGAGGCCTTAATTGCATTTTCAAAGCCATATTGAATCCGGGAGATGAAGTCATCGTTCCCTCACCCTTTTTTGTAGAATATGGATTTTATGTTGATAACCATGGAGGCAGCCTTGTGCCTGTTGCCTCAAATGACGACTTTTCATTGGATATTGATGGGATTTCAAAGGCTATAAATGATAAGACAAAGGCTATTTTAATAAATTCTCCCAACAACCCAACAGGGGTTTTATATGATGAAAATTCTCTCCTTAGATTAGGAGAGCTTTTACAGGAAAAGAGAAAAGAGACTGGGAAAACCATCTTTCTTATATCTGATGAACCATATAGAAGGCTTGTATTTGACGATGAAAAGGTGCCTGGACTATTTGGAATCTACGATGCCACCATCGTCACCACTTCTTTTTCAAAAGACCTCTCCATACCTGGAGAACGGATTGGTTATTGCGCCATCAATCCAAAGTTTGAAGAGGCTGAACTACTTTCAGGGGCAATGACCCTTGCTAACAGAATACTTGGTTTTGTAAACGCCCCTGCCCTTATGCAACGTGTGGTCTCAAAGGTACTGGGCCAAAGCGTCGATGTATCTGTATACCAGAGGCGAAGGGATCTTTTTAAGGAAATACTCATGGAAGCAGGTTTAGAGTTTGTATTACCAAAGGGCACATTTTATTTCTTCCCCAAGACTCCTATAAAAGACGATAAAAAATTCGCATCCATATTACAAGAAGAACTCATCCTCACAGTACCTGGTTCTGGATTTGGATGCCCAGGGCATATTAGGATCGCTTTTTGTGTTGATGAAAGCGTGATAGAAAGATCAAGGGAAGGATTCAAAAAGGCAGTGGAAAAGGCAAAGAATCTTTAAGACTTTCGGTCTATTTGACACGCCTCAACACTGCTCCAAAAAATCCATCGGTCTTGGGAGGTGTCGAATAAAAAAAATGTTTTTTTATTAAGACGCCAGACGCAGAACCTGGAATGAATGGGCTTGGATCCATTAACTCCCATGATGGATTATTTTTCAAAAAATCCTCAATGAGCAGTGTTGTTTCCTCTGGCTCAAGGGTGCAGGTAGCATAAATCAGTTTACCCTTCACCTTAACTAGTCTCTTGAGTCCTTGGAGTAGTGTCATTTGAAGCTGGCGAAGTTGGGTGATATCTGAAACCACCCTGTTCCATTTGATATCTGGATGTCTTCTTATAACTCCAAGACCAGAACAAGGGGCATCTAATAGTATTTTATCAAAGTAGACCTTATTCCCTTTGGAAAATGCCCTTAGGCAATCTCCCTCTTCCATTACTTTAACCTGCGAAATCATACCCAGTCTTTTAAGATTTTCAGAAAGTGCGGCTTTTCTGGAAACAGTCTTTTCACAGGCAAAGATCGTGGCCCTCCCCCTGGATAGCTCTACAAGATGTGTGCTCTTGCCTCCTACTCCGGCACAGGCGTCAAGCACTACCTCTCCTGGCTTTGGGTCCACAAGAAAGCCTATTAGCTGGGCTCCTTCATCTTGTACTTGAAAATATCCCTCTTTAAAACCTGGCAATCCCCTTATATCACCAAAATGCCCATCTAATATAACGGCCTGCGGGGAATACTTCCCAGGAATTGCCTTAATCCCATGGTCTTCAAGTAGACGTATAAGTTCCTCTCTATTACACCTCAACAGGTTTACCCTTAGGGTCACTGGCGGACGCTTGTTGTTTGCCTTTAGGATCGAAATAGTCTGATTTAATCCAAATCTTTCATTCCATCTTTTTACGATCCATTCAGGATGAGAATACCTGATTTCTGGTGGGAGTTCTAAAATATAGGATTCTGTAATATTTTTCTTTTCCTTAACAATCCTCCTAAGTACCGCATTGACGAAACCTGATCCCCGTGAACTCCGACCTTTTAAAAGTCTTTTGGTAGCCTCTACAGTCTCGTTCAACGCCGCATGATCAGGGACTTTTTTTAAAAAAAGTATTTGGTAGGCCCCTACCATAAGGGCGGTCTTCAAAGTTAGATCGATTTTTCCTTTATTCTTTAAATATCGGGAAATTAACCATTCAAGGAGGGTAAGATTACGTACAACCCCTGTAGCGATTTCTCTTACAAGGGCTCTGTCCTTGGAGTTTAATTCTCCATATTCTGAATAGGCCTCTTCAATGACAGATTCTAATGGAGGACGCCTTTTGCGATGGCACCGCAACCACCTAAAAAGCGTTTTTATGGCAAGGAATCTTGGACCAAATTTAGACAATTTCTAAGACCCTTACTCTCCAAGCCTGGTACCAACCTCAACCTTTCGGCCCCTTAAAAAGTCTGAAACAGCCATGCGCCTTTTCCCAGGAGGGTGTATTTCTGAAACTCCGACTGCCCCATCTCCAGTCCTGACAATCAATTTTCCTGATGATGTGGAAATGATCTGACCTGGTATGGCATCTTGGAGATCGCTCAGTGAAAAATCAACGATCTCAGGACTAAATAGTCTTACGCGTTCACCCAAAAGGACAGTCCAGGCTCCAGGGCGTGGATCAAAAGCACGGATCTTTCTAGTTATCAAAGACGAAGATTCATTCCAATCTATCTTGAGTAACTCTTTTTTTATAGGCGGAGCATAACTAACACCATCTGTTGGTTGAGGTTTGGGAGAGAGCTTTCCATTTGCCACCTCTTTTAAGGCGTGAACCAACAACCTCGCTCCAAGTTGAGAAAGACGGTTGTAAAGTTCGCCAAAGGTCTCATCAGTCCCAATCGATACCTCTTCCATGAGTAGAATTGGACCAGTATCCATGCCCTCGTCCATCTGCATGATAGTAATGCCGGTGGTCTCATCGCCGTTAAGTATGGACCATTGGATCGGAGCTGCTCCTCTATATTTGGGGAGGAGTGAGCCATGTACATTTACAGGCATTATAGTAGGACACTCTAAAAGAGACTTTTTTAAAATCTGTCCATAGGCTACAACCACAAGAAAGTCTGGTTTCAAAGCACAAATCTCTTCAATAAATTCGGGAGAACTTGCCTTCTCTGGCTGCAATATGGAAAGCCCCAAATCCAGGGCCGAAACCTTTACTGGGGAGGGTCTGCATGATCTGCCACGCCCTCTAGGCCTGTCTGGTTGAGTAACTACAGAAAGTATTTCAAAGCCCTCATGGTAAAGGGCCTTTAAGGATGGTACAGCAAACTCCGGGGTACCCATAAAGACTATTTTTATATCTGTGACTTTTTTATTCATCTTTTGGCCTAATCTTTGCCCACCTTTTCTTAAAAAGGGCCTTTTTAACTGGACTTAGTCTATCTACAAAACATATTCCTTTTAAGTGATCAATTTCGTGTTGGATACACTTTGACAATAGCCCCCCTCTTGCTTCGATCTCTATCTCCTTTCCGTCTCTGTCATAGGCCTTGACCAATACCACCTCAGAACGCCTGACCTTGGCACCATAGCCTGGGATACTCAGACACCCTTCTTCGCCAACCATTTCTCCTTCCTGCTCTATAATCCTGGGATTAATGAGCACAATGGGGTTCTTCCCCCTTTCGTCGTCTGTTGCACAATCCATCACTACCAGTTCAATGGGCCTACCCACCTGGTTTGCTGCTAGCCCTACTCCTTCCGCCTTGTACATTGTCTTGATCATATCATCAATAAACGCTTGTAGGGCACCATCTATATTTTTTACTGGCTCTGCCACCTGCCTTAATATCTCATGAGGATACACTAATATCTTCATTTGAAAACCAATCCCATGTTCTCTGTTTCTTTTTTATTAATCCTGCAAAAAGTTGTAGTCCTAAAAATTGCCAGTCCCTAAGGACCACGCATGCACAAAAAGGTTAACCCTTGGAGTATACCTTAAAAATAAATTATTGTTATTAACTTTAAAACATGTAACCTGTTAATATACTATCAAAAATCTTTTTTCTCCTTAGCCTTATAGATTTTTTGTAAATCATAACATAATCATTAAAAAATAAAATGCACACCTATGAAACATCTTAGGCTTGAAAGGCTTAAACCAGCAGCCATCGAACTTAGATTCCTCCTTAGCCATGGCTATCCAAGAAAATCCTGTGTCGAGTTTGTAGGTAACCATCACCAGCTCACAAGGGAGGAACGAAATGTCTTGTTTAGAGGGGTCTTTTCAAAAAAGGACGTTGAAGCCATTAAAAAATCCAAAATTCCACTAAAACACCTTGAGAACAAGATGCTCTTTATTGATGGATATAATGTAACCATTACCATTGAAAATGCCCTAAAAGGCAATCCAATAATTAAGGGAAATGATGGAGTTATAAGGGACATTTCATGTACATTTAGAGGATTTAGGCAGTCTGAACTCACGCAACAGGCATGGGATTTAATCTGTGCTCTGATCAACAGGTACTCCCCTAAAAAGACAATTGTCCTCCTCGATAAACCTTATTCAAGAAGTGGAGACTTTGCCTGTTCATTGAGAAAATGGTTTAAAAAGTGGAAATTAGATGGAGCTGTCCTCTTGAGTAGCCGCGTAGATTTAAAGCTTAAATATGCCCATGGAATCAGGGCCACCTCGGATTCCACAATTTTGATCCGTGGTGGCCCCTCAATTGATATTTCAGGTCATATTGCAATCAGGAAACTGAGACGCGTTCCCCTTATAGTGCCATAATTAGCAGCAGCCACCTCCACAGGTACCGCATGAATCAGTTGAGCAGGATCCACCGCCTCCCATTGCAGCCTGCATCTCTTCTGGTGTTGCCTCTCTGACTTCATTCACTTTGATATCAAAATGAAGGGTCTGACCTGCAAGTGGATGATTAAAATCTGCTACTACCGTGTCTTCCTGTACTTCATATATTGTAAAGGTAACTGGTCCTTGTGGGCCCATGGTCTGGAAAGCGGCGCCTGGTCTTAGATCAGCATCCTGTGGGAAATAGCTCCTGGGAATACCTTGAAGGAGTTCTTCCCTCCTCTGTCCATATCCTTCTTCAGGAGTTACTGTGATAGTTGCAGTATCTCCCTCCTCCAGACCTTTTAATCCCTTTTCCAGTCCTGGAATAACCTGATTTCTCCCAAAGACAAACCCAAAAGGATGACCTCCCTCTGAGGTCTCAACCAGTTCTCCATTGGAAAGCTTGAGAGTGTAGTCAATTGTTACAAATTTGTCTTCTGAAACCTTCATAAAAAAAACTCCGAAAAATCTTATTTCCCAAGGTAGGCCATAAAATAGGAAGGCTTACTATTGGGATTACACACAAAGTAAACAATTGGTACGGGGTGTCAAGAATAAAAGCAGTGAAAGTCAGGGGCACATCAAAGTTTTGAGTTTTGAGTGTTGAGTTAAATGAAGAAGAGCTTTTTAAGAGTTTTGAGTGTTGAGTTAAAAGTGAAAGTGAAACGGTGAAAGTGAAATAAAAATTGAAGAAGCCCCTGGCGACTAATCTGGATTTATGTTATATTCGTACTTTCTAGAACATACAACATAAAATATAGAACCTAGAATATAACTCCCCGAAATAAAATGGATATTTCACATGCAATACTAAGACTAATCGTATTAGTTCCCCCCATCCTTTTTGCAGTCACCATCCACGAAGTGGCACATGGATGGGTTGCCTGGAGACTAGGCGACCAAACTGCAAAGGCGATGGGAAGGCTCTCCTTAAACCCCTTTAAACACCTTGATCCTTTTGGTACCCTAGTTTTTTTCTTGACGCAGACAATAGGGTGGGCCAAGCCAGTTCCAGTAAATCCTATTAACATGCGCAATCCTCAAAAAGACATGATCTGGGTATCCCTTGCAGGCCCGGCATCAAACATTTTAGTTGCTGCCTTGAGTGCCTTCTTAATCAAGCATGGCCTAAGACCACTTAGCGTCCTGCTTCCTGATTTTATACTTACACCCCTGGCACTCATGATAGTACTCAGCGTCCAATTAAATATTGGACTTGCTGTATTTAACCTCATCCCAATCCCACCGCTTGATGGTAGCAAGATACTCATGGGGATATTACCAAGGGAACTTGCCATAAAATACGCCTCCTTTGAGCGTTGGGGATTCATACTTCTACTTATCCTTGTCTTTACAGGGGTGACAGGACGAATTATAGTCCCGCTGGTTTTTTACCTGTATAATCTTTTTATGGGGATCTGACATATGACAAGGGAAAAACGAATTTTGAGTGGAATGCGTCCATCTGGCAAGCTACATTTAGGGCACCTTCATGGAGTCTTGAGCAACTGGAAAAGACTCCAGGATGAGTATCAGTGTTTCTTTTTTGTGGCTGATTGGCATGCCCTTACCACGAACTACGAATCCCCAGGCGGTATCCCTGATTTTACAGAAGATATGGTCTTAGACTGGCTTTCAGTAGGAATTGACCCTGATAAGGCCACTATTTTCGTACAATCTGATATAAAAGAACATGCTGAGCTCCATCTTCTCTTTTCCATGATTACACCAGTATCCTGGCTGGAAAGAAACCCCACCTATAAGGAACAGCAACAGGAATTAAAACAAAAGGATCTGGCCACTTACGGATTTTTGGGTTACCCAGTACTCCAGGCAGCAGATATATTAATATACAAGGCCCACAAGGTGCCAGTGGGTGTGGATCAACTTCCACACCTAGAACTCACTCGAGAAATTGCAAGACGATTCAACTATCTCTATAAAGAAACATTCCCTGTCCCAGAGCCACTACTAGCAGAGGTCCCCAAGCTTCCTGGAATTGATGGCAGAAAGATGAGTAAAAGCTATGGCAATGCCATATTTATATCTGAGGAACCAGATTCTGTTAGAAAAAAAGTTGGCTCAATGGTAACTGACGTAGAGCGACCCAGGAAACAAGATCCAGGCGACCCAGAAAAGCGCTGTGTCGCCTTTAATCTCCACAAATTGTATCTGCCAGAAGAACGCGTCAGAGAAATTGTTGAAGACTGTAAAGGTGCACGCATCGGCTGTGTTCAGTGTAAACGTGAACTCGCAGATGCTGTGAATGCATTTCTTGAACCCATAAGAGAACGCAGAAAGGCGCTCCAAGACGAACAGGGAAAGGTACAGGATATTTTGCGCGAGGGGGCAAAAAAGGCAAGGGCCTTTGCAATCTCTACTATGGAAGAGGTAAGAAGTGCCCTCTGGAAGTAACAACTTCCTAAGACAGCAATATCCTGCCTAATCTCTGCATGGCGAATGCGACAAAAAACATATTTTGCCCTACCCATTAATAGTTTAAATAGTCCATGCCTAGCAGAGGCAAGTCGCTATTTGGGTGAACCGTTTGGATTGCCGATTTTAAAGGATTTAGGGTCCCATATATTGTGAAGACCTCTTTTGTAGACGCCCGCACGGATCCACAAATGCGAGGCGAAGAGCCTGAAAGCACAATCCAGGCCCCTAGATCCAAGGCCAATAGGAAAGAGAGCGAACCTTTTGAGTCCTTACCCTTGGAACCAGCTTGGACCATATCATTAGAGGCCTTTGAAGGCCCTCTTGACCTCCTACTCCACCTAATCAACAAAAATCAGATAGACATATCAAATATCCCTATAGCCTTGATTACCAGGCAATACCTAGACTATCTGGAACTCATGCGCACCCTCGATATAGCCATTGCTGGAGAATATCTCCAGATGGCAGCAACGCTCCTTTATATAAAATCAAAGATGCTTCTCCCAGCCCCACCCTCTGATTCCGAGGCTGAAGCAGCACACAGCGACCCAAGAGAGATCATCACAAAACCATTAAAAGAATTAATGGAAATAAGGAAGAAGGCTGAACTTCTCTTGGCTAGGCCCTTGCTTGGACGAGATGTATTCACAAGAGAAAAACAATCTAGTGCCAAATCACTTGATTCTAACAGTCAAGAGGTTTCCATTAGAAATGTCTCTGTATTCGACCTCCTCAAGGCTTATACAGATCTTATGGAGAACCTCAAAAGGAGAGCCCCAGTAGTACTGGAAAAAAGGACTTATCGAATTGAAGAAGAAATTAAAAGGATCAAGGAACTTGTTCTGAATGTGGCCCAGGTTAGTTTTTATGATCTTTTAGTAAAGGAAGAAAAGGGTTATGCCATCGTAGTCTTTATTGCTGTACTGGAACTTGCTAAAAGGGGAGTTATCAAGTTGTTCCAAAGAGACGATGGGGAATTTTTAATAATTAGCGTCCATAACTCCAGCCTCCGAGCCCCAGAAGTTCAATCCCAAACATAACTCTGGTCTCATCTCTATTCATCTGCAAAACAGTATCCAGCGCCCAACACTGGGACTCATATTTTATACCATATTCGGATTCAAGATCTTTATCTTGTTCAAAGCTTTTCCTTAGACTATACCTGCCGTAAAGACGGTCCATTAGACGACCTTCGAAGGCAACATTAAATTCATTGATATTAGTGAGTTTACTATACCTATAAGCCAATTCATATGATGATAAACGCCAGACTTCACCATGGGCCCAGATGTTGTACGTAGTAAATCCCCTACCGTACATATTATAAGTGGCATCGTATCTAAAGAAGGTTTTGCCCAGATAAAGTTCAAGTTCTCCATAAAGGTCTGAGAAGTGGTGTCCTTCCTCTTTAACGTGTGGCAAAAGGCTCTTTCCCTCCATCTCGTAGCTCTGTCTGAGCTTGAACCTCAAAAGGTCATGATATGCAAATGCTCCCTTGCCATCTTCGATTTTAGTAGTCAAAAACGAGAGGAGTTCAAAAGTAATCCTATTTTGTCCCTCTAGCCTGTCCAATTCATCGATATTTGGCAGTTCTCCTTGGTCCTCATGTGGACGATATGAATAGATAATCCTTGGCCTGACCACGTGCTTTAAATTTCTTTTCCCTCCGTAAAATCGCTCAAGGGTTGTAGCGGCATCAAGCTCAAATTTTCCAGTGAGCTCATTCCTAGTGGTATAGCTTCCTCCCTCGACCCTATAGATCCTATCTTGAGCACTAATGAATGATGTAAGATCAATCATATTGAATAGGCTCCAAGGAATTTGAAGTGATGGAGATAGGTATATCCTTTGTTCCTTTACTCCCCTTTCCCGCCAATAATTTACGTAGGATACGTCATAGTCCATGTAAAGAGGTACTGGGGAATGCAAAAGCCTTTTTTGAAGGCCTTTAAGGTGGATCCTGGGCAGAGTCTGGATGGTCTTATCTTGCTCCCCAGGTATTTGATTGTCATTGTAGCGCATCTGAGCCCCTATGAAGGCATCAGTAGTTTCTTTCTGAATTTGAACATAGGAAGGTCTTATCAATGCTGTATCATCTTCAAGAAATCTATTAAAAAACCTTTCAAAGGTCTGTTCTGTCTTATCATAGCCCATGGGGCCATAACCAAATTCTTGTAGATAATCAAGGTCGCTGATGAGATCTATGTCTGCCATACCTAGAAAACCATATGGTAATTCTTGATCGACCTTTGCCCTGAACCACCACCTTTTTTCATTTTCCCTGGAAAAGCCATCATTATTAAAGTCGTTATCACTCTTCGTGTCTATAAGAAAGTTGTATCTTAGGATACCCTTTGAAGCAGGGCTTGCCATGTATCGAAACTCAATCCCCTCCATCCAGCCCCTGGCTACCAGGGGATTTTGATAAAATGTAATATCAGCACTATCACTCAGTACTATATAGTAAGGGATGTTTATGCCAAAACCATTTCTTGTTGATGTAGAAATGCTTGGTATCAATACGCCGCTTTTTTTGTATTTATTTAATGGGACTTTGAGCCATGGGCTGTACAGAATAGGTATTGATCTCACATTAAATTTTGACCCCCACGCAACCGCCATTCCGTTTTCATCTAACAAAAGTCTTTTACAGCTAAAACTCCAGGCTTGTTTAGGAGGCGAACAGGTACTGATAACCGCGTCTGTTGCCTCAAATTCTTGAAAACCTTTTTTCTTTAAGGTCTTTGCCTCAATATGTAATTGGTTTCTCTTTAGGTACAGCCTTGCCTCTTCGATTTGTCCTGTACCATTTTTTACATTAAACTTTCCTGAATCACCGATAATCCGGTCTTCGCCTATCCTAATGAATACTTCACCATAGGCCCAAACGTCTCCTGTTTCCCAGTTAAAAGTGATACGGTCACCGCTAATCGAAATATCTTCGCCTTTTACAAAAACATTGCCAACACCGACCACAACCTTTGATGAATGGTAAAAGATGAGTTGTTGGGCACTAACATCCCATTTTCCTTTGTCTTTGGGCCCATTATTTTCCAATGTTGACAATGTAGAAGACTTTGCATCTACATTTTCAGCAAGACGTGCATCCAGATAGTCTGGTATTAGACAAATACTCGCAAGGACTATTACCATCACCATAGGCACAAAATGTTTATTATTCATTTGCAAGTAACTTCTTAGCATTGGCATTTTTCCTGAGCTTCAAGATTACGTTATTTCTCCAAAACATCCTCAATCCTATCTTTGCCATGGTAGGGATTGAAAGGGGTTTTGACACCACATCTACTTTTCCTTTTTTTATCGCTTCGATTACTGAGACAGGATCTTCCTCACAGTAGATATTTGAATACGTGTGTCCGAATTGCAGTCTTTGATGTGCATCAGATGTTCCTACTAGGGGTAGCCCGGCTTTTTTTGCCAATCTTGCAGCGGGTCTGTTAAAATCCACTGTCTTTGAATAAAAATGTGATACTTCAACAGCATCAAATATGTGAATATACTTTAGGAAATACCCCCTCAATGCGCAGGTCCCTGGGAAAAAAGGGTGTGGGGCCACAATAAGTGTATTGGTATCCTTTAGCTCTTCCAAAGACTCTAATGAATCGCGCCTTATCTTTTGGGGATCAACATTGTAAACGAGTACATGCCTGCCTTTAATTGTAAGCTCTATTCCAGGGATAAGGGTTATCCCTCGTTCACGAGCATAGTCCTTTAGATATTCAGAATAGGTTAAGGTGTTATGATTAGTAATAGACAGGACCTTAAACCCCTCTTGGGCCGCCATATCAATAAGCTCAAAGGACGAATAATAGATAAGGTCTTCAGGATCCTCACGCGTATGAATATGTATGTCTGCCTTGAGCGCTAGATTCATCTAATGGGGTGCTCTCCTTATCTTTAGCACATACAATAACGGAGAAAGTAAAACTTCCAATAAAAAAATAGAGTTACTATTGCAACAATGTCGTAATAGGTCAATGAAAGCCTATCCTTCAAGACTATTAGAGGGACAAGTGCCTCTGGAATCTGGTCGAGGCCTGTGGCCTTGGCTCCACTCTTCAACCCACATCTCCTCTTTATAAAAGAAGATAAAAGGTCTGAAAACATAGAAATTACCGATAGTAGGGCTCCAGTAACAAGAGAAAAACCAATTAAGCGAGAAAAGAGGGCAGTACAAACTATACTGGAAATAACTCCTCTTATTGTCTTATGAGACCCCAAAATTGGTCTACCATCAATCCATTTGACTCCAAGGTCCAAGGGTAAAGAAAATCTGTCTTTTAAAATTAAACGAGCAAGGATAGGGGCACTATTTGCAATGCTAAGAAGGAGTAATACGAGAAGATCCTTTCTAATCAGTGGCCACCATTCCAAAAATAAGCACTCTCCTGTCCCCAATTATAGGTAGCTTTGTCTCTCGATACCATATCTTCCATCCATCTTGGACAAGTAAAGGCCTAGCACTTTCTATTTCTTGAAGTCCCTTGGGCCCTTTCATTAGTATAAAACGCCCTCTTTTTTTTAAAATAGGCCTTGTTAATTTTGCCATTGTGGAAAGGTCAAGGGCAGCCCTGGAAAGGGCTATATCGAAATATGATGAAAATTTGTCAATAGATGGGGCATTTTTGCAACTTTTGGCCATTTTTGTGAGAGTGGAGGCAGATTCTGGAGTTAATCTCATGTTAATTGCCTCGATGTCTTTAAGACCAAGGCGTGCTATACAGTAACGAAGAAATGAAATACGTTTTCTCCTGGAATCTACCAGTACCACACATGTCTTAGGTCTTAAAATCTTGAGGAGGATCCCAGGGATACCCGCTCCAGTTCCAATGTCTATTATTTTTAGCTCCTGATCCTCAATATATGGAAGGAGTGTCAGGGTATCTCCCAGGTGTTTTATGGCCATTGCCTCAAGGTCTCTTAAGCCAGTGAGGTCGGTCTTCTTGTTCCAGTCTATGAGTTCCTGAAAATACGCTTCGATAGTCTCTAAAGTTTGCTTATCAGGACAGCCCTCCCCTGTCCCTAAAAAGACCCTCTCTATAAATTTAGAACTCATCTGGTCTAGTTGAGAGATTTTCAAAGGAGGAGTACTTTGAAACGAAGGCGAGCTTAACCGTACCAGTTGGCCCATTTCTCTGCTTAGCCACTATGATTTCAGCTATACCCTTATTGGGATTGTCTTCGGACTTGTTATAGACCTCGTCCCTGTAAATAAAGGCAATCAGGTCTGCATCCTGCTCAATTGCACCAGACTCCCTTAGATCCGACATCTGCGGCCTTTTATTGGGCCTAGCCTCCACATTTCTATTGAGCTGGCTGAGGGCAACTACTGGAACTTGAAGTTCCTTTGCCATTGCCTTTAGAGACCTACTTATTTCGCTAATCTCCTGTTCTCTTCTCTCAGCACCAGCCCTCGAACGCATTAACTGTAGGTAGTCCACCAGCACCAGTCCAAGACCATGTTCCATCTTTAGACGTCTGGCCTTGGCCCTCATATCGGTTACGGTGATGGCAGGGGTCTCATCAATAAAAATTGGGGCATCTGAAAGGGTGTCGGCAGCAGCGGTTATCCTTGGCCAATCCTTATCAGGCAAGAACCCAGTCCTCAATTTATGGGCATCCACCTTGGCCTCTGAAGACAACATACGGAGTACCAACTGTTCACTGGCCATTTCCAGAGAAAATATAGCTACGGGTATACCATGATGTAGTGCTGCGTGTTGGGCAATATTTAGGGCCAAGGCAGTCTTTCCCATACTAGGACGCCCAGCAATTATTATCAGATCCGATGGTTGAAGTCCTGCTGTCATCTTATCGAGTTCGATAAAACCAGTTGGTACGCCAGTAATGAGTTCTTTACGATTGTAGAGGCGCTCAACCTTTTCCACAGTAGAACATAGTACCGAGGAAAGAGGGGCAAAATTTTGGCGGATTTTCGTCTGAGTTACCTCAAATATACTGGTCTCCGCAGCCTCAAGGATCTCATCTACGTCCCCTGCCTCCTCAAAACAATGATTGAGTATCTCTGAGGTCTTTTCAATTAGACGCCTAAGTACCGCCTTGTCCCTTATTATCTTTGCATAGTGGACAATATTTGGTCCCAGTGGAAGGGTATCCGTAAGTTCAGCTAAATATGCTGCCCCACCTACTTTATCTAGGAGTCGTTTGGACTTGAGATGGTTGTGGACTGTTACAATATCATGGGGTTCATTTCTCTCAAAGAGATCTAATATGGCGGAATAAATTATTCCATGAGCTTCCTTATAAAAATAATCTGGCTCAAGGATGTCCACCACCTTAAGGAGGGCCCCATCCTCCATAAGGAGTCCCCCTAGGAGGTTTCGTTCAGCCTCAATGTTCTGCGGAGGGACCCTGAGAGTGCTGGGGAGGAGGCCTTCTTTTTTTGAAAATCCCTTAACTCCCAAATCCAAAGTTGCCACTACTGTACTGGTACTACGTTTACCTTTATTGTTGCCACAACTTCTGGGCTAATCTTGACTTTAACGTCATGGGTACCAAGGCTCTTAATGGGCTCGTCAAGAATAATCTTTTTCCTGTCCACCTCATAGCCCTTTTCTTCAATAGCCTTTGCAATATCTAAATTGGTCACAGACCCATATAGCTTGTCTTCTTCACCAACTCTTACTGGAATCTCGATTGTCAACTCCTCAAGCTTAATCCTAAGAGCCTCGAACTCTTCCTTTTGCTTGGCTGCGATCTCTAGGATCTTATTGCGCTGGCGTTCCAAGGCCTTAACATTTTTTTTGTCTGCTAAAATCGCCTTTCCCTTAGGTATGAGATAGTTCCTGGCATACCCAGGTTTTACCTTAACAATGTCGCCAGCATTGCCCAAAGACTCAATACTCTCTTTTAGAATAACTTCCATATCTCATGAACCTCCTTGATTATTCTCAATGGGTATCTTTCTAAGATTTGTCCAGACATCCGTAACTCCAAGGACAGTGAGTCCAAGTAGACCATACCAAAAGCAAGATATCAATATAAAGATGCCTACCTGAATTGCCTTGTGGACCCTACGGGCCTGCAAATAAAATTTGACCATCCCAGCTCCCTGAATACAATAGAGCCCTAAGACCACGAATAGAATATTCTGGCAGACGATATTGATCATTCCTTTTAGGAATAAGGCACCAGCTCCAGCAAATATTCCCACCCATATAAACCAATCTGGGAGCCTGAACAGTTCGAATGTCGGGGTAAATACTGGGGATTGCCTCAAAAAACGTTTTGTAAACCAGTTAGCTATTATGATATTTGAATACGTTATGATAAGGATGGAAAATGCTATAACAGACGGGACAAACTTGATTAAAGTATCTGTTATTTCTTTTATCTCCTGTTCACTGAGCTTATAGGGCAAAAGCCCCTTCTCAATACCCTGTTGAAAAGGCACAAGTACCTCATCCCACGTGTTCACACTGTTTACAAGCATCCCCAAAAAAAGCATGTAAAACAGGGAGACCACTATTATGTTCAGTATGAGTACCCTTGGTATATCGAGCTCTTTTTGTATTGAGATAGTCAAAAGATAACTCATGAGCGCAATTTCAAACCCCAAAAGTGCACTATCTGTACCCTCAAAGACAGTGCCCAGGGATAAAGCCAAAAGATTCATCGACCAAAATAGCGCCATTATTTGCCACTTGGGCAATCGATTCGACAAAACGGAGATTAAGCCCGGCCCAATAAAAGCAACAGACATCCCTGGACCAGGAAACACTGCTACCAGCAGTATGCATATAAGACCCAACCCCCATGCCCAGAAACTGGCATGGGGGAGTGTCAGCCTATTTGTCAAGGGATTTACCTCAAATCTTCGATTCAATCTCCAAGAGCGTGGCCAGATGTAAAGGGCAATAGGGCCATTATTCTTGCCTGTTTTATGGCAGTTGTCAGCCTTCTCTGGTGCTTTGCACATGTGCCGGTGATCCTCCTGGGGAGGATCTTCCCTCTCTCTGTAATGAACTGCTTAAGTGTAGCATCATCTTTATAATCTATTTTGAGTTCCTTATCTGCACAAAAGCGGCAAATCTTCCTTCTTACGTAGATCCTTCTGGTCTTGTTTTGGGGTGCTGCGTCAGCCATCTTCTCTCCTCCTAATTCTCTCTGTCGCTCTGGGATTCTTCAGGGGTCCAGCCCTTCTCCTTTTTGACGGTGATAAACTTCATCACGCGTTCATCAATCCTCAAATTCCTGGTGAGCTCCTGAATAGTATCCCCTGGTGCCTCATATTCCATTAATACATAATAACCCTTAGTCTGTTTTTGCACCTTGTAGGCGAGTTTTCTAAGGGGCCAGGGATCTACCTTGAAAACCTTACCACCGTGGTCGGTGATAATCTTTTGAAGTTTTTCCGACAGGTCTTGCCTTTCCTCGTCACTCTTTTCAGGATGAACGAGGTAAAAAGTCTCATAATAGCGGTTTTCCATTTCAACCTCCTTATGGGCTTTAAAATTTTCATCCATGGCCCGCCATTTAACGCGGGCAAGGAGGAACAAGCCTTTTTATACTATTCACTTTTTAAAGTCAAGCGTGTAAGGTCTACGAAAATGCCAATCTTACACCCTTATAAGGATCCAGCTTATATATTCAACCTCCTCTGTGAGGCAGGACTAATAGAAGAGCATGAAGCTAAAAGGCTTCTAAGCTTGACACATATCCCTCTTTCCAAGGGCCTGGATCTCGTTCAATGGCTAAAAGGGTTGAAAATACCCATAAAAGGATCAGAAAAGGAAGTACTTGAAGAATCTCACATACTGGAACTCATCTCAAAAGATAGAGGGTGGCGTTTCGTAAGGCTTGATCCCATAAAGCTGGATATGGAGGTGGTAACCAAGAGCCTTCCCGCCCACTTTTGCAAAAGACGGCTCATTGTCCCAATAGCCAGGTCCCAAGGGGTAATCGAAGTGGCTGCGTACGATCCCCTTCAAAAGGACCTTCTCTTTGACATATCAAAGGCATGCCAAGAAAAGGCCACTTTTGTCGTGGCTCCCATGGAAGACATAAAGAGGGTCATAGATGAATTTTTTGAATTTAGGACCTCTATAAAAAGGGCTGAGGATCTATTAGGCACCCCAAAAGTGATTGATTTTGCCAATCTCGAGCAATTCGTAAAAATTGCCGGCACACATGATGTTTCCAAAGAAAAACACATCAATGCCGCTGTAGATCATCTTTTAAAATATGCCCTTGAGGAAAGGGCAAGTGATATCCACATGGAACCCAAAAGGGACTATGCAAGGATAAGACTGAGGATTGATGGGGTGCTCCACACTGTTCACAAGATCCCCAAGGTGGTCCATGAGGCAATAGCCACAAGAATTAAGGCATTGAGCCGTCTCGATGTAGCGGAAAAAAGGCGTCCGCAGGATGGCAGGATGAAGATCTCTTGGCAAGACTCAGAGGCAGAGATAAGGATCTCAACAGTACCTGTAGCCTTTGGAGAAAAGCTCGTACTAAGAATTCAGACCCCAGAAATTCTCTTCAGTGACCTTGAAGACCTTGGGATGGGTGAAAGGGACCTTAGGGAATACAAAAAATTTCTCATCAAAAAACACGGGATCATCTTGGTCACAGGCCCTACCGGTAGCGGAAAATCTACCACTCTTTATTCGACGTTGAGGTATTTGAACGACCCTGGGCTAAACATTGTCACAATTGAAGACCCAATCGAAATGATCTGTGAGGACTTTAATCAAATTGCGGTTCAGCCCGCAATTGGCATTACTTTTTCCTCGATCCTCAGAAATATCCTGAGACAAGATCCAGACATTGTCATGATTGGTGAAATCCGAGACAACGAAACCGCACGTTATGCCATTCAAGCTGCCCTCACAGGCCACTTAGTGCTTTCGACCCTTCATACCAATGATTCCATTGGCGCCATAACCAGGCTCCAGGATCTTGGCATCGAGCCCTATCTAATTGCCTCAACCCTTATAGGTGTAGTAGCACAAAGGCTCGTCAGAAAGATATGTCCATTTTGTAGGACAAAAGTACGGGTTGAAGGCCGCAGCTTGTCAATACTAGGCCTTACCCCCAAAGAAGACAACATATTCCTTTGGAAAGGCAAGGGCTGCTCTAAGTGCAGACATACAGGTTACCTGGGACGAATCGGCATTTATGAGGTATTTGATGTCAGCCCTAAGATATCAGAACTTATTCATAAAGGAGCAGGAGAATCCAGTATTCGCCAAGAGGCAGAACGAGGTGGAATGACACCACTTTCTTTTGATGCGGCCCAAAAGGTATTATCTGGGATAACTACTATTGATGAAGCCCTGTCTTCACACGTCAAGCTTGGTAAGGTAGATTACAAGTTCTAAAACCTAAATCATGCACGGCAAAAGGGGGCAAATCCTCCTTGCATCTTAGGCAAACTCGCCAATTGCAGGATTTAGGTAAAAAATAAGCAGGAGGGATAAATTAGACATGCATGGCAAACTTACAATAGTGGGTGCAGGGGCTGTAGGCACCAGTGCTGCACACTGGGCATTGGCCAAAAGCGTTGCAAAAGAAGTAGTTCTCATCGATGTTGTAGACGGACTTCCTCAAGGGAAGGCCCTGGACTGTGCTCAATCGTCTCCCATTGAAGGATATTCAGGGCATATCAAAGGCACCAATGACTACGAGGATACAAAAAATTCAGACTGTGTCATCATCACTGCAGGGCTAGCGAGAAAACCAGGAATGACAAGGGAGGATCTCCTAGAGAAAAACGTCCAAATCGTAAAAACAGTTACTCAAAACATAGTTGAGCACAGCCCCGAGGCCATACTAATCGTTGTCACCAATCCTATTGATGCCATGGTCTACACCGCCTTTAAGGTCTCTGGTTTTCCAAAACAGCGTGTGGTTGGAATGGCGGGTGTACTTGATTCTGCAAGATACCGTTATTTTATTGCCCAAGAACTAGGGGTTTCACCAAATGATGTAAGCGCACTTGTCATGGGCATTCATGGGGACAATATGCTTCCTTTAACCAGGCTTGCAAGCGTTGGAGGAGTCCCAGTCGAGGCACTCATCCCCAAAGATAAGTTAAACGAAATTGTCAAGCGGACACAAAACGGAGGAGGAGAGATCGTTGGCCTTCTCAAATCAGGCAGTGCCTTCACCACTCCTGGACTTGCAGCTATTGAGATGGCTGAAGCCATACTCAAGGATCAAAAAAGGGTTCTTCCCTGCGCTGCCTACCTCGAAGGAGAATTTGGTATAGATGGAGTCTTCCTTGGAGTACCAGTAGTGCTTGGACGAAACGGAGTGGAAAGAATACTTGAGTTTCCATTAACTCCTGAGGAAAAAGACGCTCTAAACCTTTCGGTTGAGGCAGTAAAGAGACAAGTGGAAAGCATTCATGGAATTTAGCTGTGCCAGATTGCAGCAACTGTATATTCTATAAGAGCTCCTCTGGCACTCTAGAAAGGCCTTGATGAGCCTACCCACTAACAAATTGAGACCGTTACTCGATAAAAAGGCCATTTTTATTGTGGCCCTGGCCCTTATAGGAATATTTCTAGTCTTCGGCATCTATTGGTTTAGGTCTCCCAAAGGGGAGCTTAAACCAATAGATCCAGTTAATTTCAAAGGAACTGTAATTGATCCTAACGACGCAAAATTATTAAAAAAAGCTTTAGAACGAAACATAAATTATCTTACCAAAATTAAAGAGACCAATGCCTCTGTCCTAAAAAGAGAGGGCTATGCCTGGAATACCCAAGATCTCATAGAGGCGGTTGATTCCTTGATAGACCACATAAGTTCAGCTGAAAAACACCACGATCTTTATGATCTAATCAAGGGAAGATTCAAGGTAATAGCAGTAAAAAGGCCTGTACTTGTGACTGGTTATTACCTTCCAGAATTCAGGGCATCTAGGGCCCCAAATGAGCAATATAATACCCCTATCTTGGGGGTACCCAAGGACCTTATAACAATCAGATTGAGGGATTTTTTCCCACACAGTCAAAACCTCAACCACTTGGTATTGAGAGGAAGAGTCGAGGGCAACCTCGTGGTTCCTTATTACCCTAGAAAAGAAATCGAATTAAAGGATGATCTTCCTGTAATTGCCTATCTCGAAGACCCTATAAAGCTTTTGATCCTACATATTCAGGGCTCTGGCATATTAAAATTTAATGACGGTTCTAGCAGCTATGTACACTATGCAGCTGACAATGGTCACCCATACAAGAGTATCGGAAAAATTTTGATAAACAGGGGCATACTAAAAAAAGAAGAGGCAGATTGGAATGGGATTGAAAAATGGTATTGGTCAAACCCCAAGAAAGCTGAACGGATCATCCATGAAAATCCCCGATACATCTTTTTTAGGGAAGAACAGGGCATAAAAGATGCTATTGGAGCGACTCATGTCCCCCTCACCGCCTATCACTCTATAGCGGTTGATCCGACAAAACTCCCTCTAGGTGGGCTATTTATACTCGATGTCAATCTCCCAGACCTAGGCAGACTCTTAACCATCGTTGTGGCCCAAGACAAAGGTGCTGCGATCAAGGGTACGCATCACATTGACCTCTTTTTGGGAAAAGGTGATGAGGCGGGGAGGATCGCAGGTAAACTCAAAAGCAATGGAAAACTTTATTGCCTTATTCCAGTTAATCCATAAAAAAAAACCCCCGCTGGTAAATTGAAGGATGGAGGTGGGTATGTTGGTCGTCTTTTTGGAGATGGTTTTAAGATACCAGCGGGGGAAACTTATTCTCCATAGCAACTGTCACAATTATATTGATCTTTCACAGATTGTCAAGATATGTTTTTATTATATTGTAATTTCCACAAGCGCTTACTGGAATATTTTTTAAAAGTACCTTGGCATTACACTGTAAGCGGTTACAAACCCTGGTGAATCGCCAATGACAGGATTTAGTTTTAAATCTAAAATAAAAATCTGAGACTATATCCAATGCACAGGATTAAAAAATATTTAATTTTTTTTATTTTTTTCTTTTGGACTCAGAACCTATGGGGAGAAGACTTAGCCCCAATTATTAAGGACTTTTCCATATCTGACAGAGATGGCACCCTCGTGGCATCCATCATGCTAAAAAATGGCATTACCAGTGAGGTAGAAAAGGCCCTAAATTCTGGAATCCCTATAAGATTTTCCTACATATTCGAACTTATAAGACCAGGCTTCCTCAGAAATCACAAGATAAAGGCAGTAAAAGAAGTACGGTCCATGACATATGATCACCTAAAACGTGAATATAGGGTACTTATAGGACCTGGGACTAGAAAAATGATAAGTGTGAAGGATATGGACCAGGCCAAGGAATTTGCTTTTAATGTGAAGGACGTAGAGATAGTGGACTTTAATACTATACCCCAAGGATGTGTATACATATTGAGAGTTAAGTGCGTAATTGACAAGGAACAAGAGGCAGAATTGCCCTTTAAACGTCTTATAGGTCTTTTCTGGAACAAGTCAATAGAAACTAAATGGTATGAAATCAGGTTTAGATATTAGTGAAATAAAAAGAAGGAAGAGGGAACGCTTCATCATAGCCATCTCTCTACTTCTTGTAATATGCCTGGGATTTATTGAATACCGGCTTATTGCAGGGAGATCATCGCTCCCACCTTCAGGTAATCTGCTTATCTTTGCCATCATTAATCTAAATATTCTCCTTATCCTTCTAATCATATATCTTACGATCAGAAATATCGTTAAGCTTGTATTTGAAGATAAGGCTCGTCTTTTTGGCGCAAAGCTCAGGACCAAGCTCGTTACTGCTTTCATCTTTCTTTCTCTCATCCCCACAGCTGTCCTCTTTATCGTCTCGATGCAATTTGTGAATACAAGCCTCAGGCTTTGGTTTGATGAGAGGATAGAGCGATCTTTAGAAGACGCCATTTTTATTGGCAGGACCTATTACGATGAAAAAGAGAACTGGTTAAGGGATGTTGCGGTAGTCCTATCAGAAAGTCTTAGTTTTAAATGCCTTAATGAAGCTTCAATACTCGATAAAAAGTGCATAAGAGAATGGCTTGAGGCCCCACAAAATATTTGGGCGGGCAGGAGCATTGAGGTAGCAAGGTCTTTACATATCATTGAAATCCTGGATCCAAAGGGCAATGTAATCTTTTCCAGGAGATCTCTTAGTCTCGTGGATCAGCTTCCAGAGTTGCCTCAAGAACAACTCAAAAAGATCCTCACCTCCAAGCAAATGGACATCTTCAGCACTGAGCTCGAGACAGGAGAACTCCTTGAGGCCATTGTCCCTTTAGGCATGGGAAAGGGCGATGAGGCCCAGGGCGCGCTGGTAGTAGGATATCTCATGCCTCAAAAGGTCTCGCACCTCCTTTCGGCTATAAAAAAGGGATACGAAGAATATCAAGCCCTTAAATTGTATAAAGATCCACTCAGAACTACTATATTAATCACACTTTTTTTGATTACGCTTCTTATCATTTTCGTGGCAGTATGGTTTGGATTTCGTCTTGCCAGGCATATTACAGAGCCTGTTCAGGCACTTGCAGAGGCAACTTATAGAATTGCCCAAGGAGATTTGGATTTCTCTCTAGAAGCACGGGGAAAGGATGAATTAAACTCTCTTGTAAGGGCATTCAATACCATGACCCAGGAACTCAAGGAGGCTAAAAGAAGGGCAGAAAAGGCCTCATTAGAGTTAAAACGCAGTTATAGAGAGCTTGAACAACGCCAGCGCTATATTGAAATAATTCTCCAAAATGTTGCAACAGGTGTAATTTCTATTGATAGGACCGGAATTGTCAGGACAATGAATAGATCAGCCGAGTTAATCCTTGGCATAAGTGCAGATGAAATCGTTGGTAAACCCTACTCGGAACTCCTTACCCCTATTCAGGCCCAAGAATTTGACCAGATCAGACGAGACCTCATCTCTTCGTCTAAAGGATTGGTTCAGCGACCAATGAGAATCAAGGTAGGAGACAAAGACATCTCCCTCATTGTTACCTTTACAGTCTTAAGGGATCAAAATGGTCGCTCCCACGGAGTGGTGGTGGTCTTTGATGACCTCACTGAGCTTGAAAAGATACAACGTATGGCTGCCTGGAGAGAGGTGGCTAGGCGCATAGCTCATGAGGTAAAAAATCCGCTTACCCCTATACAACTCAATGCACAGAGACTACAAAGAAAATACTCAGACCGATTCGATAGTGAAGAAAAGGCAGTATTCCAACGGTGTTTAAATACGATCGTCAATCAGGTAGAAGAATTAAAACGTCTGGTAAACGAATTTTCCAGTTTTGCAAGGATGCCCAGACTCAGACCCAGAGCAACTGATCTGAAGGCACTGGCAGAAGAAGTGGCTTTTATGTACAAGGAGTCACACCCCAGATGCGAATTTCAAGTCCTTGTGAAGGATGATGACCTCCCCTTAATAGAGGCTGACCCTGACCAGCTTAAAAGGGCATTGATAAATCTGGTTGAAAATGCAGTTTATGCAATGCCAGATGGCGGGACAGTTTCCATTACACTCAGTACGTCCTCTACTAACTCCCAAGCCCCTGACCATCAATCCGCATCTGAGCAGGATGAAGTGGTGATAGAAGTATCTGACACTGGACTAGGCATACCCAAGGAGGACAGATCCCGACTATTTGAACCATATTTCTCCAAAAGAAAAGGGGGAACAGGCCTAGGCCTTGCAATTGTAAACTCCATTGTCACTGATCATGGTGGCAAAATCACAGTTGAAGAAAACGTCCCTTCAGGGACAAGATTTATTATAAGACTCCCTAGAAAGGCGCCTTCAAATGGAAAAAACAGTACTAGTAGTAGATGATGAAGAGAGCATTCTCGAGTCTGTAACAGACATTTTAGAGGATGAGGGCTTTCAAGTAAGGGTGGCAAAAGATGGGAAAAACGCCCTTGCTAGTATAAGAGAGGAGATACCCAATATAGTCCTATTGGATATATGGATGCCGGGGATTGACGGAATTGAGACCTTGAGGATCATAAAAGAAGAGTGGCCCTTTATCCCTGTAGTTATCATGAGTGGACATGGGACCATTGAAACTGCGGTAAAGGCAACAAAACTCGGTGCGTACGACTTTATTGAAAAGCCCTTAAGCTACGAAGAGCTTGTAATGACTCTTCGTAATGCCCTGAGATTCCACGAACTTCAGGAAGAAAACGTACTTCTCCGCCAGATGATGGGCCATCCAAAAGAACTCACTGGCACCAGCCCTGCCATGACAGCCTTAAAAGAACAGATTAAGGTGGTGGCCCCTACAGATGCCTGGGTGCTGATACATGGTGAAAATGGTACAGGCAAGGAACTTGTGGCCCAGACCATACACAGGCTCAGCAAAAGGCGCTCAAAACCCATGATCGAAGTGAATTGTGCTGCAATCCCAGATGAACTCATCGAAAGTGAACTGTTCGGTCATGAAAAGGGTGCCTTTACTGGTGCTACTACTATGAAGAGAGGAAAATTTGACCTGGCAAATGGAGGCACTCTCTTTCTAGATGAGATCGGAGACATGAGCCTCAAGACCCAGGCAAAGATACTTAGAATCCTACAGGAACAAAGATTCGAGAGAGTGGGTGGTTCAAAGACAATTAAAGTAGACGTTCGAATACTTGCAGCCACCAATAAAGACCTTGAGAAGGAGATCGAAAAGGGAAATTTCAGAGAGGATCTCTACTACAGACTAAATGTCATTCCAATAGAAGTGCCTCCTTTAAGGAAGAGGAAGGAAGATATTCCATTATTAGTCCAGGAATTTCTTGCGGAGTTTTCCACTAAGCTTGGCATTCCCAAAAAGGAAATTGATGAAGAGGCGACCCAACTCCTACAAGAATATGACTGGCCTGGTAATGTTAGAGAACTCAGGAATTTCATAGAACGTCTTGTAATTCTGACAAAAAATCAAAACATTACAAAAAGTGATCTTCCACCGCAATTTCATAAAAGGCCAAAAGAAATAGAAAAACCACTTCCAGAATTTTTTACTTGTCAGGACTTTAAAGAGGCAAAGGCCATGTTTGAACGGGAATATCTCATTAGAAAACTCCAGGAAAACCATGGCAATATAACAAAAACCGCTGAGGCTATAGGGATTGAGCGGCGCCATCTCCACAGAAAGATGAAGGCATTGGGGATTGAATACAAGGACTAAAGTTACATTCTGCCAGCGATTGCATGGCTGCTACATGGCTACATTAAAGTGTTGAGTTTTGAGTTAAAGGAAGAAAAAACTGGTAAAGGCCAGCCTACAGGGCGCTCCAATGCGTAGAGGCTATTTTCTTATGACCTTGACCCCAAATTATGCACGGCACAAGAGGGCAAAAATGTTTTTTCTATTATATCAAGTTATTGCCTTCCCGTAAGGCGTTGCTCAACAATCACCTTTTGGGTGAAACAAAATCAGGTATTTTTTTTGCCCCTTTGTGCCGCCCTTCGGGATTGGCGATTTTGCCCAAGCTGCTTTGTTGTCGGGCACTTGAAGTACCTAAGCAAACTAGCCAATTACATAATTTGGGTTGACCAACGACTTTGACGGAGTCCTGCTGGCTGCTACATGTTTTAGGTTGGATACAAAGGAGAAAAAATATGAAGACCAGTTTGGTATTTATTGTCATAACATACATTGTTGGATCGATTCCCTTTGGGCTTTTATTTTCCAAAATTAAGGGGATAGATATCAGAAAACACGGAAGTGGGAACATCGGCGCAACAAATGTAGCAAGGGTAATAGGAAAGGGCTGGGGCCTCTTTACCCTGTTACTTGATTTTTTAAAGGGCTACCTACCTATCAAGCTTTATTTACTGTATTATGCACAGGGTCCATCAGACCCTTTACCTGGAGTGCTTGGTCTTTTTGCCGTCTGTGGCCACTGCTTTTCTATTTTTTTAAAGGGACGTGGTGGCAAAGGCGTTGCCACAGCAGCAGGGGTATTTCTGGCCTTTTCTCCAAAGGCATTTCTGGCTCCAGTATTAATATTTATAATATCCGTAAAACTAAGCGGATTTGTGTCAGTTGGTTCTCTTTTGGCATCGGCATCTGCGCCCATTTCTATGCACCTAAACGGAGCTTCCCCTTTTATTGAGCCGTTTTTATGGCTCATAGTCTTAGTTATATGGTTTCAACATAGGTCAAATATAAAGAGGCTTCTTTCAGGAAAAGAAATGAAAATTTGATGTATTTGCTCACAGGGCACCGCATCTACTGCGTTGTCGGGCGCTCGACGTACAGGAAGTACGCCTTCGCGCCCTCTGCCTTGTATCTACGGCGCCCTGCGAGCAAATACCAATCAGTACGCTACATTTTTTTTACGAAATTTACTCCGTGACCGGATACAATTTAAGTTGTATGAAATTGGAAGCAGGGAGCGACTCTTCTACCTGCCGCCTTCTACCTAATAAACATTGCACCTTGAACCTTGAACTTAGATTATGGTAAGTTTATAAAATGGGATTTTGGGGGGAAAAATGAAGATTATTGAGCCATCTTTTAAGATTCTTGACAACTATTTTGTACAAGGGAAGGTACTTGAGCAGATCGAACGCTCAGGGAGAATCTGTTATAAGAGCGAGGATAAAATCACAAAAAATTCTGCTGCTCCATTCATTAAACGCATCATCCAAAGAGGGCATGAATCTGTACTTGAAATGGCCTATTTCGTGTTCGAAGTGGAAGTGGATTCAGAAACCATCATGTATAAGTTTTTAGAAAAAAATCCGAGATTTAACCAGATAGATAAACATGGAAAAAAGAAATATCTAATGTCAGGCAATCCCAGGTCTTTTAGGGACCTCGCCAGGATTGCTCCTGAGCAAAAGGTGGTTAAATCTCTACTCCATGAACTTACTCAAAAATATCCAGTGCTTTATGAGGACCTTAGGCCAAAACATGGTTGGCTACTCCCCGACGGCGTTAGAGTTAGAATGCTCTCGCCAAAAGAAATTGATGCACTCCCCCTAGACCTCTTTGTTAAACACAGAACTGTCCTGGTCCATCTCGTAATTAACAGGGCAGTATCTCACGAGTTAGTGCGTCACAGACCTGCCTCTTATCTGCAAGAATCTCAACGATATTGTCGTTATGGTGAAGAAAAGTTCGGATCCGAAGTACAATTTATCAGGCCGTGTTTCTTTAAGGAAGGAACACCGGAGTTCGAAACATGGAAAAAGACCATGGAGGATGCAGAGCGAGCATATCTCAGCTTACTAGCTACAAGTTCTCCTCAGGCGGCCCGTACAGTCCTTCCGAATTCCTGTAAAACAGAGATTATGGTCAATGCCACCCTTTCAGAGTGGGCACATATCCTGAGACTTAGGACTTCAAAGGCAGCTGATCCCTCAATGCGTGAGATCATGCTCATGCTTTTACCTGAGATGGCAAGACGTTTTCCAAAGGTCTTTGGTCCGATAAAAGAGGCTTTGGAATCAGAGGATTAATGATAAGGACTTATAAGAAATCTTTTAACTGTATAATCGTAGGTGCTTTAGTGTGAGAGGTTACAATTCATGAGGATTGAGACAGACTTCCTAATAATTGGTTCAGGGATTGCGGGACTCAGCCTTGCCTTAAAGCTCTCATCTTTAGGGAAGGTTATTATAGTCACCAAAAAGTCAAAAGAAGACACAGCGACCACTCTTGCTCAAGGAGGTATAGCCTGCGTTGCCTCACCTGATGATTCACATGAATTGCACATACGAGACACCTTAAAGGCAGGAGACGGCCTCTGTCACGAAGATGTAGTGGAACTCATAGTCAAAGGGGCCTTAGAAAGGATACGAGAGCTAGAGGAGTTAGGGGTACCATTCCAAAGAGAGTCAGATGGGAATTTAAGCCTCCACCGAGAGGGAGGGCATTCAAAAAGACGAATTTTACACTGTAAAGATTATACTGGTAGAGAAATCCAGAAGGTCTTGGGCCAGAGGGTCCTTGAGAAAAAAAATATTCAGATCCTAGAAGATAATATCGCCGTAGATCTTATCACAGAGGGTAAGATACTTGGACGCACTCGAGAACGAACTGAAAGAGATAGATGCCTGGGCTGTTACATACTAGATTCACAGACTGGGGCTATACATACGGTGCTCTCACGCTTTACAATCCTTGCTACAGGTGGTGCTGGGAAAGTATATCTCTATACAAGCAATCCTGATGTTGCGACTGGGGATGGCATTGCAATAGCCTGGAGGGCAGGTGCAAGGGTTGCAAACTTGGAATTCGTACAATTCCATCCAACGTGCCTATATCATCCAAAGGCTAAGAATTTCCTTATTTCAGAGGCCCTAAGGGGAGAAGGGGCAAGACTCATAAATTCTAGTGGAAGGCGGTTTATGGAAGACTATGCCCCTAATAGCCTGGAACTATCTTCAAGAGATATCGTTGCCAGGGCAATTGACTCTGAATTAAAGAAGACGGGAGACGACTGCGTTTATCTTGACATCTCCCATAAACCAAGCTCCTTTATCAAGGAACGGTTTCCTACCATTTATTCCACTTGTCTTAGATACGGAATAGACATCACTAAAGAGCCCATACCAGTGGTGCCGGCAGCACACTACATGTGCGGCGGTGTTGTTACAGATCATTACGGAAGGACAGATATCATAGGACTTTATGCAGTCGGTGAGACTGCATGCACAGGGCTCCATGGAGCCAATCGCCTTGCCTCAAATTCCCTTTTGGAGGGGGTCGTAATGGCCCATCAGGCATTTTCCATGATAGCCAAGGAAAAAGACGAGATATTCTCTTTAAGAGGGCCTTCACCTCCAGATTGGGACACAGGAGGAGCAGTTGATCTCAAAGAGGGAGTGCTCATTTCCTACAATTGGGACGTTATTAGAAGACTGATGTGGAATTACGTTGGTATAGTTAGAAATGAAAAGCGCCTAGGCCTCGCTAAAAAGAGACTAAATCCCATACTAGAAGAGATTGATCAACACTATTGGGACTACATACTTACGCGAGACTTCGTGGAACTCAGGAATCTCGCCCATGTAGCTGACTTGATTATTGACGCAGCAATTATGCGCAAGGAATCGAGAGGCGGGCATTATAATGAAGATTTTCCCGTGAAAGACGACTGGAATTGGAGAAGAGATACAGTACTTCAAAGAAAATCATACTGTTAGTATGTATTTTTTGGGTAATAGGCTGCCTTTTTTGGATTAACTATGCCTACTCCCAAACATTATTGAACGCTGCCCTCGCCAAGGCTCACGAGTTGTTTGAAAAAAGGCAGGCCCTAAGAGATTTTATTATGGGCTTTGGAGGGCTTGCCCCAGTGGTCTTCATATTACTCCAGGCAAGCCAAGTGATCTTAAGCCCTATTCCAGGAGAGGCTACAGGGTTTATTGGAGGATTCATATTTGGGTTACCTTCATTTTTTTATTCTACTATTGGTTTAAGCCTTGGCTCAATAGGGGCATTTTTCATTGCTAGATATTTCAGACGATTTGTACGCCCTTGGATTGAACAGAGCGAATATTACAGGCGCTTTGAGGCCCTTTTGGAACACCAAGGGCTCTTCATCACGTTCTTGTTATTTGTATTCCCTGGTTTTCCAAAGGACTTCTTGTGCTATTTCCTTGGACTGAGTTCTATGCCGTGGGAGGTCTTTCTCATTATCTGTACTGTTGGAAGGATGCCTGGTACCCTCATGTTGACACTGCAAGGGGCAGAACTATTTGAAGGGCGATTTGAAAGGCTCGCAATAGTATTTTTGCTTACCATAATATTCTTGATCCCAATGTATCTTAAGAGAGAAAGTATCTACAGGTGGGTAGAAAGAAGAATCAAATCATGACGCATAGGAAAGTGAAGATCCTTTATTGTGACGCCTTTTCAGGAGTTTCTGGAGACATGCTTCTTGGCGGCCTCTTGGACCTCGGGGTCCCCTTAAATGAACTCCAAAGCGCAATAGATTCTCTTGGGCTAGGAGTGGAACTCACGGCAGAAACAGTTAAAAGGTGCGGCTTACGCGGCATAAGCGTAACCGTGATTGAACGTGAAAAGAGTCCACCTATTAGAGACATGAATGCCTTCTGCCAAATTCTTGATATGGCTAACCTCTCAAGCGCAATAAAAAAGAAAACCTTTGGAGTCCTCCAACTACTTTTTCATGCAGAGGCCCGGGTCCATGGAATTCCAGTAGAAAAGGTCCGGCTTCATGAACTTGGCTCTATAGACACTTTGGTAGACATAGTTGGTACAGTTTATTGTCTTGATTTTTTAGATATTGACACCATATATTCATCATCTATTCCCATTTCCTCGGGCTGGGTCAAAACCCATCATGGACCTATGCCAGTGCCAGCACCTGCTGTATCCATCCTAATGGAAGGGGTGCCAGTGCATCCAACAAGTGTCAAACTTGAACTCGTAACTCCGACTGGTCTTGCTCTACTAAAATATTTTTCAAGGGAATTTGGTAGTTTCCCCCAGATGAATGTAGAAAAGACTGGATTTGGTGCTGGAAGTCGTGACATCCAGGATCATCCTAACCTCCTCAGACTTTGGTTAGGCCATTCAGACCAAACTGGGGCAAATGAAATCATAGAACTCGTAACTGTGATCGATGACATACCCCTAGAAATCATTCCACACACAATAGAAAAATTACTTTCAAAAGGTGCTCTAGATGCCTATATGTGTCCAACATACATGAAGAAGGGAAGACCTGGGGTTGAGCTAAAGGTATTGAGCCCAATAGGCCTTGAGCATGAACTCATGGCAGTTCTCTTTTATGAGACCACTACAACGGGTATTCGCGTAGAAAAAAGACACCGAGTTACACTGCCAAGAAGGCATACAGTATTAGAAACACCATGGGGACCAGTGGCGGCAAAGGAGGTTGAAATAAATAACGAGAAAAGGACATACCCAGAGTTTGAGGACGCTAAAAAGGTTTCTGCAAAGACAGGCGTTCCATTAATTGAAATATATAATTTTTTCAAAAGAGCAACAAATGAATAGGATTACTCGAGCTATCAAACTATATTCAGCCACAGTTGGCCCCTTAGGTTTTATTCCTTTTGCTCCCGGCACCTTTGGGAGTATACCTGGGATATTGATTGCCTGGGCTCTAGGCTTTTTTCCAGTATTTTATTCCTCCTTAATCTTATTTTTGTTCTTCCTCTTTTCTGTCTACGTTGCTGATAAGGCATCAAAGATACTTATGAAAAATGATCCCAGCCAAATAGTTATTGATGAAACCCTTGGGATGACTATATCTCTCTTTTCTATTAAGATGAATTTTCAAATAATGTTGTTGGCATTTATCCTATTTAGGTTTTTTGACATAGTAAAACCATTTCCCATAAGGCGTCTAGAGCACATGTTCAAGGGTGGACTAGGGATAGTAATCGATGACGCCTTCGCTGGGCTAATGGTAAATATCTTGATTCAACTCGTAATCTTTTTATTAGGGTGACAACATGCACGGAGAGATTATAGCCATAGGAGATGAAATCATCTCTGGCAAGGTCCTGAATACCAACAGTAATTTCTCTGCAAGAAGCCTCTTTCATGCAGGTTATGAAATCAAACGAATTACCAGCATAGGAGACGATCTAGAGGATATAAAAGAAGTTCTAACGGCGTCAATTAAAAGGTCTAAATTTGTCATTGTCACTGGAGGACTTGGGCCTACACCTGATGATATTACCAATGAGGCAGTAGCGAGGGCCTTTGGGCTAAAACTGATCGAAAACAAATTGATTAGAGATATGCTGGAATCCTCGTGCACTAGTACTTATCCCCTTACAGAATATCAAAAGAGGAAACTGACTCACCTACCAGAAGGAGCCGAGATCCTAAATCCAAACTCCAGGGCTTCAGGATACATGCTAAGATTTAATGATACCTTGTTATTTTTTTTGCCAGGGATGCCAAATGAACTTGAAGAACACTTAAGAGACCAGGTCTTACCTCGTCTTAGGGCCCTCATCCCTTCAAGCTTTGTATTTCTTCAAAAGACCTTCAAGGTCTTCGGACTCAAAGAACCTGAAGTAAATGCACGCTTGGACAGATTGAAACTAGACAAAAAACGGGTCTTAGTAGGCTATTATCCCAATTTCCCTGAAGTCTTTGTGACCATTACTCTAAAGGGGTCACATGACCAAGAGGCAAAGGAATGTTTTGAGAATGTAATATTCACAGTACGCGAAATCCTAAAAGATTATGTAATAGCTGAAGATGAAGAGACTCTAGAACAGAGAATTGGTACCCTTTTATTGAAGCGTGGAAAAGTATTGGCCCTTGCTGAATCCTGCACAGGTGGGCTCATTGCAAGCCGGATTACTACGGTGCCTGGAAGCTCCAACTGGTTTGACCGTGGGGTTGTGACCTATTCAAATCAGGCCAAGATGGAACTTCTTGGAGTTAAAAACGAGACATTGAGTCGCTTTGGAGCAGTAAGTCCAGAGACCTGCAGGGAAATGGTAGAGGGGCTTAAGCAAAAAACCAATGCCCATTATTTCATCTCCGTAACGGGCATTGCCGGCCCTAGCGGTGGGAGTCCACAAAAGCCTGTTGGTACTGTATATATCGGACTAGGCTCAAGAAAAAATGTGAATATCAGGAGATTTCAATTCAAGGGCACCAGGACAGTGATACAGGAACTCACTGCAGAAACAGCTCTTGACCTTTTGAGAAGGGAACTGGAAAAAAGTGTTGAGTTTTGAGTTGAAGGAGGGAAAACTTGATCAGACTCTTTGTTGCCATAGATATTCCCGACTCAATAAAAGAAATCGTGGAATCACATTACAGAGAGATTCAGTGCAAATTCAAAGAAAAGAGGATAAGGTCTGTCAAATGGGTGGATCCAAGACTTTGGCACATCACGTTGAAGTTTCTGGGTGAGATCCCTGAGCAGAAATTACCCATGTGCCAAAAGATTATTGAACAGTGCGGACAGTTGCATAACACCCTAAAATTGAGGCTTCGGCATATAGGGTGTTTTCCCGGTCTTCAAAGGCCAAGGGTGGTTTGGGCTGGGATAGAAGACAATGCAAAATGCCTCGAAAGCATGCATCTTTTTCTGGATAAATCATTTGAGTCAATAGGCATTCCAAGAGAGCAAAAGAAATTTCATGCCCACCTCACTTTTTGCCGAATTAAAAATAGTTCCCCCTGTGTGGCCGGAACCCTGGTAGATATCCTAAAAACAGGCCTTGAAACTCCATGGTTCGAAGTAGGATATATATCCCTATACAAAAGTAAACTAACTCCAAATGGGCCTATATACACGCCAATTACAAGGGCCAAACTAGGTAGGCAATAGTCAAAAGTTGCCCTTTAGCAGTCAGCTTTATTTTTTTTATGCAAACTGGCTATACTAAATTTAGCCACCTCTCAAAGATTGGCGCTATGCTTTCAAATTGCGGCTCCAATTTTAAGGCAAAGACGTCAAATACCTCTTTTTTAGGTCGTCCCTGCCTTATAGCCTCAATTATTTCGTGTACAGACTCATGCAGCTTTTCATGGACTGGTATGAGTTCATTTATCACTCCCTGTTCGCCATGCGAATCTGGTTGGTAAGTCTGCAAAAATTTACCTAGCGCACATTGGGTTGGGTCAGTCTGTACTCTAGGCTCCTCATATTTAAGCACTGCCTTTAGAACGCTGTTTCGCCATTTTATGTGCTGGTTAAATATGGCCTTTATCTTGCTTTTCAAATTGGATTCATCCATTGCTTGAATGACAGTCGATTCATCTACCCTTACCTGTTTTAAAATCTCTTCATTTTCTTCGACAATTTTCTCCACTGCTCTCTTAGCCATATTAAGGGCGTTTCCGAGTTCCAGAAATTCATCTGCAGCTCGAAGGAGTACATCTGCCTTTTCCTTCACCTGCATTGCCCCTTGAGCCCCCTGATCAACGCTTTGATTAATCTCTCCAACTGTTGCAGTCTGTTCCTCAGTGGCACTGGCTATTGTATTTGCAAGGTCATTGACCTCTGCAATTATATTGGTTATGAGTTCAACGGCTCTTACTGCCTCATTTGTGTCATTTTGAATGGTCTCCACCATAGTAGTGATCTCCTGGGTAGATTCAGCTGTCTGTTTTGCAAGCTCTTTCACCTCATTGGCCACAACTGCAAAGCCCTTTCCTGCCTCACCTGCTCGTGCTGCCTCAATGGTTGCATTCAATGCAAGGAGATTTGTCTGCTCAGCAATGCTATTAATCACTTGGATTATATTGCCGATCTTTTGAGAACTTTGGCCAAGCCTTTGTATTATTATGGACGATTCCTGAGCACGATCCTGTGCCTCATTGGCCTTTTCAGCAGTGATGGCAACGCTACGGGCTATTTCATTTGTTGCAATGGTCATCTCTGAAACGGATTTTGAAACAGTTTCTAGACTAGCAGCTGTTTGTGATGCAACAGCAGCAACATCCTGTGCCATAGAATTCAGAGTATTGGATTGATTTAAGACCTCTTCCCCTGCCTGCGCCACATTTCCACTAGCCTCACGAAGGGTTTCATTTGAAGTTACAGTGGTAATCATTTGGCTTCCAAGGGTTGCAACAAGACAGTTATATGCCCTATTCAAGGTCTTAATCTCTTCTGGACCTGTAACCTGAAGATGTGAATCAAACCAACCGTCAGCAGCTCGGGAAAGGACATTGACAGTATTTGAAAGGGGATTGAGTACAAAACGTCTTACAGAAATCCCTGTGAGTACAAATATAACAAAACCTATTAGGAGCATTGCCCCCTGAAGTTGCATTAGGCGGGTAATTTTTCTTTTGCTCAACTCCTCAAATTTTTTTGTGACTACATTGGCCTGCTTCAAAAGTACTAGATTGTTTTTAGATACATAGTTCATGGCCGCTTTTACCAGATCTTTTGAGGATGAAGTATCCGTTATGATATACAAAGCTTTTTTAAAGGGTATCCACATCTGTTGGAGTTTATTGAGTTCTTCTTGAACTCCCTTGTCAGTGGTCCCAGAAAGGCCTAATTCGGCATCTCCGACAGCGAGCCCATTAAGACTTTTTTCAAATAAAACAATGGTAGCATCCAGACTTGACTTCCATTTATCATTCTGAGTGCTATTAAAAAATAACGCTTCTTTTGTCATTTTTTGTGTGAGCATTCTTTGCCTGCCTGCTATGTTTATCGCAACAGCATCTCCTCTCTGCCCATAAACCGTCTTTAGTGTCCACAATACGGTGACGATCTCTGTCAAAAAAAGGACGGCAATAAGACCCCCTAGAATCCACGAAATCTTGTTGAATCGTCCCATTAAATTTCCTCCCTTAATCCAGAAACCCGTTTTCCACGGGATACTTCATAGATTTAGTATCGGCATAGATTTTTTAGCTCTTTAACCTTTTTCCAGAACTAGTTTCTATGGTTGTCTTATAGATTGTTAGACAAAAAGAAATGAGCTATCCAAAATTGAGGGACACTGAATTCTAAAAAGTTCAATTTTAGAAATTGACAAGTAAGGACTATTAATTAGTCACACATTGCCTTTTGAAATTCATTTGGGGGAATCACTATATTGCAATGAGGGAGGAAGTGGATCATGGAAACATTCAAAAAACTAAGGGCACAAGGTTCTTCTCTCTTGTGCCCTTCGCCTCGTCACAATTTGTGCCAGAGATATTATTCTTCCCAACTTATGCAATCTACCGGACAACTCGCAATAGCCTCCTCACAGTCGCACGTATTGCATCCCTCCTGATTCTTTACCAAAGATTTTTCCTCGTCATCCAATTCAAATACTTCAGGGCAGAGCTCCACACAGGTACCACACCCTATACATATGTCTCTATCTACCACCAAATTTGCCATGATTCCATCCTCCTTTATGTTTAGTCCTCCATCTTCTCACCACAGTTCATACAGAACTTCGCGGTGATGGGGTTTGAAACACCACAGTGGGTGCACTCAGCTGTTCTTTTTACATTTTTCTTAGCTAGTTCACTCTCATGTTCCTTGCCCAGTACCTTTATCTCATAGTCCTTTATTGCCTCTTTCAAGGCCTTGGCTCCTAAGTTAGAGCAGTGCATCTTTTGCTTTGGAAGCCCATCAAGAGCCTCTGCAACTGCCTTATTTGTGATAGTCTTGGCCTCCTCAAGGGTTTTACCCTTGACCATCTCGCTGACCATACTTGAAACCGCAATGGCAGCCACACAACCAAAGGTTTTATATTTTACATCCTCAATTCTTCCGTCCTTGACCTTTATATAAAAGGTCATCATATCTCCACAGGCAGGATTTCCCACCTCTCCGACACCATCAGCTTGAGGAATTTCACCGGTATTTCTCGGATTAGAAAAATGCTCCATTACCTTCTGACTATACATGATAGTTATCCTCCTTTTTTTGTCTACAATTAACTACCTTTCTCTATCAATTTATTGAGACTTATCTTTTTTAACTCTTCAGAGATTATTTTATTTATTTTTATCCACACATCTTTTGTCTCACAGTGCGGGAAACGGTCACAGTTTGGGTCGTCCTCAGTACACGGTGTAAGGGCATCCCCTTCTGTAACCTTTAAAATGTCAAATACACTTATATCTTCAGGGGGCCGAGCAAGCATGTGTCCGCCTTTAACGCCCCTTACACTCTTTATGAGTCCGGCCTCTCTGAGCGGCATTACTATCTGCTCGAGATACTTAAGAGGCAGATCTTGACGCTTTGCAATTTCATTCAATTGAAGGGGACCCTTTTCATAATTTTTTGCGAGCTCTACCATGAGCCGTGTACCATATCTGGTCCTAGTAGTAAGTTTCATTAGTTATGCAGCCTCCTTCCACACTGGACTCATTTCCCTCAATCTCCTGGCCACCTGAGGCAAGACGTTTAGCACATGATCTACGTCCTCTGGGCTATTGGATTCATCCAAAGTAAACACCACTGAGCCCTGGGCCACCACATCTGAAAGTCCTATTGCGACAAGCACTGGCGATGTCTTTAAGGCCTTCGATGCACAGGCAGAGCCCGTGTTAGCGTATACATTGTTTGCACTGAGCATAAATATCAGGGCCTCTCCTTCTATACCTTCGATACAAAAGCTCGCATGGTTTGGTAAGCGTTTTTCAGGATGCCCTGTAAAGTGGACCTTGGGTATAGAAGAGGTGACACCCTGAATCAGCCTGTCTCTAAGCGATGTGAGCTTTTTGGCCCTTTCTTCCAGATTCTTCACCCTCAACTCAGCTGCCTTTCCCAGTCCAATTATGCCAGGGACGTTTTCTGTGCCTGCCCTTCTGCCCCTTTCTTGAATACCGCCGTGTATGAGGGGCATGAGCCTTGTATTTTTCTTGAAGTATAGAGCACCCGTTCCCTTTGGGGCTCCAAGACTTATTCCAGAAAGGCTCAAAAGGTCTATTCCCAGCTCTTTTACGTCCACTGGTATGTTTCCCACAGTAGCAACTGCATCTGTATGGAAAAATGATCCGTTTTCATGAGCGATCTCACAAAGTTCTTTTATAGGTTCAATTGTACCTATCTCATTGTTAGCGTGCATTATAGAGACTAGTACAGTATCCGGACTAATAGCCTTTTTTAGCCTTTCAGGATCAACCAGTCCGTATCTATCCACAGGGAGAAAAGTTACTTCATAGCCGAGCCGCTCAAAAAATCGTGCAGAATTTAGCACTGAGTGGTGTTCTATGGCAGATACTATTATCCTTTTCCCCTTTTTTGGATTTGCAAAGGCTATTCCCTTTATTGCCAGATTATTGGCCTCTGCCCCTGAAGAGGTAAATACTATCTCATCAGGCTCTGCATTTATAAGGTCAGCTACCTTTTCTCTGGCATCCTCGATGGCATCCTTGACCCTGCTGCCAAGGTCATATACCACGGAAGGATTCCAAAATACCTCATCCAAATAGGGCATCATTGCCTCTTTGACCTCTGGAGAAAGAGAGGTAGCCGATGCATGATCCATATATACAATGCGTTCCATTTTACTCCACCTCCTTTACCTTTCTTATGTAGAGCTTGTAACAATCATCATCTTCCTCAATACCTATAAATTCCTGACCACTTTTCTGGCACCACTGGGGAATGTCTTCCAGGGCACCATCATAATCAGTCAATATCTCAAGGACCTGGCCTGTCTTAAGACTCTTTAGTTTCTCTCCAGGTTCTATAAGATGCAGTGGACACATTCTGCATACAAGATCCAGGGTGTCGTCCGCCTTTATGCCCTGAACAAATTTCATATTTTTTCCTCCTAAATCCCTATTTTTTCAGTAGGATATTTTATGACATAAAATCCTATTGTCAAGGTAGGATTTAAAAAATTATGGCAATAATGGAACCAACCTAAAGGAGGTTGTAAACAACTTATTTTTAAAAGATGTCTTTTATTGCGTAGGAGTGAATTATACGATTGCTACTGATTGATACAACACTTCATGACTTTATTGATTAAAGAAATCAGATCTTGGAAGGACCAAACTGCCTTACAAGGTCATGGTACTTGAGGAATTTACCTCCAAAAATATCTAGAGCACTTCCAACAGTAAAATCAATACGTCCCCTTCCTATCTCTTCGATCTCCTGAATATCTTTAATAGAACGAATGCCTCCAGCATAGGTTGTGGGGATTGGTGAGTATTTTCCTAAGATTTCCACAAGTTCCCTTTCTATGCCAGCACATTTGCCCTCAACGTCTACTCCATGCACTAGGAACTCGAGACAAAATCCTCCAAGATATTCAAGGGTCTTGGCATCCACCTTAAGTTCTGTAAAACGTTGCCACCTATCCGTTACCACATAGTAATTACCATCTTCACGCTTTCTACAGCTTAAATCCAGTACGAGTCTCTCTTTTCCAATGCCGGAAATTAACTTCTTTAAATTCTCTTCATGGAATTTCCCATTGGAGAAACAAAAGGAGGTTACGATCACAGCCTCTGCTCCGGCATCAAGCCAGTAACTTGCATTTCCATCTGTTATTCCACCACCTATTTGCATACCACCGGGCCATGCACTAAGAGCCTCTAAAGCACTGGCCTCATTTCCAGGGCCAAGCATAATCACATGCCCACCTCTTAGCCCATCTCTTTTGAATAGCTCCGCGTAGTAGGAAGGTGGCTTTTCAGAAACAAAATTCTCTCTTGGGCCTATGCCTTCACTATCCCTTAGAGTTGATCCAATGATCTGTTTTACCTTTCCCTCATGAAGGTCAATACAGGGTCTAAAGCGCATCTACATTTCCCCTTTCCTCTTAAGTGCCTCACGTCCCTCTAGTAATAGACCATAAATGAGTGGGAGAACAAGCAATGAAAGGAGCGTGGTACTCACCATGCCGCCCACCATTGGTGCTGCAATGCGCTGCATAGTCTGTGAACCAGCCCCTCCTCCCATCATTATGGGTATCAATCCAAGGGTTATTGCTGTGGCCGTCATAACAATAGGCCTTACGCGCTCAGAAGTCCCCTTTAGCACAGCGGCCTTTATCTCGTCTCTGGAGAGAACTCCCCCTGATTTTGTCATCCTCATCTTTTCCACTTCATGATCGATAAAGGTCAGTACCAGAACACCAATCTCTGTTGCAACCCCTGCAAGGGCAATGAATCCAACGGCAACAGCAACAGAAAAATTGTATCCAAGGACGTATATGAGCCATATCCCTCCAATGAGGGCAAAAGGAATAGAGGTCATCACTATAAGGGGCGCTGATATGTTCCTGAAGTTAAAGTAGAGAAGTAGAAAAATAAGTACGAGGGTTGCAGGGACTACGAACTTCAGCTTTTTCATTGCACGCTCCATATATTCAAACTGTCCTGACCAAGAGATAGCATAGTTAGGAGGAAGCTTAATGCGGCTTTGAATCAGTCCCTTGGCCTTTTCTACGAATCCACCTATGTCCGATGTGCTGATGTCAACGTAGACCCAGGCATTTGGCCTTGCATTTTCAGTCTTAATGACCGGAGCACCCCTTGTAAGGCTAATCTTTGCCACTTCCCCAAGAGGGATCTGGGCCCCAGTCGGAGTGGGCACGAGCACCCTTTTGATGGTATCAATAGAGGTCCTAAAGTCCCTCGGATACCTTAAGTTGACTGGATAGCGTTCCAGCCCCTCAACGGTCTCTGTTATCTTCATTCCTCCAATTGCACTGGTAATCACACTTTGAATGGTCTTCACAGAAAGCCCGTACTGGGCTGCCTTGTCTCTCAGTATCTCAATATCGAGAAAATACCCACCCTGGGCCCTATCGCCATAAGCAGAGATTGTCTCTGGCAACTCTTTCATAAGTGACTCGATCTTTTTTGACAGATCCTCAAGGACCCCTAGGTCAGGCCCACTTATCTTTATACCAATGGGCGTCTTTATACCTGTGGAGAGCATGTCTATCCTGGTCTTGATTGGCATGGTCCACGTATTTGAAAGGCCAGGGATCTGGAGTTCCTTATCCATCTTTTTCATGACATCCTGGGTGGTCATGGAAGGATCTGGCCACTTTTCCCTTGGTTTCAACCTAACAACTGTCTCTATCATAGACAGTGGTGCTGGGTCAGTTGCGGTTTCAGCGCGTCCAACCTTGCCAAATACACTCTCTACCTCTGGAAATTCTTTTAAAATCCTATCAGTCTGTTGAAGAAGCTCTTTTGCCTTTGTGATGGAAATCCCTGGGAAGGTTGTTGGCATATAGAGGATGTCACCTTCATCAAGGGGTGGCATAAATTCTGAACCTATGTGTCTTAAAGGATACATGGTGGCCCCAAGAAGGGTTAGAACTGCAAGTAAGATCATCCATCTGACCTTCATACATCCCTTGAGCACTGGCCGGTGAATGAAGTGAAGGAATCGATTCAGTGGATTTTTTGCCTCTTCAACAATTCTCCCCCTTATAAAAAAACCCATCAGTGCTGGGACGAGAGTGATTGCAAGGAGTGCGGCCCCTGCCATGGCATATGTCTTGGTAAATGCCAGGGGCTTAAAGAGCCTTCCCTCTTGGGCCTCAAGACTGAATATTGGCATAAATGAAAATGTTATTATAAGTAGCGAAAAGAAGAGCGCTGGCCCTACCTCTTTGGCGGCCTCCCCTATTACCTCCCAACGTCGTTTGGCGCTGACACCTGTCCCTTTTAGCATGCCATGGGCCTCAAGGCGTTTGTGGGCATTTTCTATCATGACTATTGCCCCATCCACCATTGCACCTATCGCTATGGCGATACCCCCAAGGCTCATGATATTTGCATTTATTCCCTGGACCTTCATTATGATAAAGGCAAATAAGATCCCAAGGGGAAGAGTGAGTATAGCCACAAGGCTTGAACGAATGTGAAACAAAAAGACTACACATACAATACTGACGACAATACACTCTTCAATAAGCTTTTCCTTAAGGCTGGCTATGGCCCTCTCTATAAGAGAGCTTCTATCATAGACAGTCACGATCTCCACCCCTTCAGGTAGCCCAGGGGCGAGTTCCTTGAGTTTTTCTTTTACCTTCTCTATGGTCAAAAGGGCGTTTTCTCCAGTCCTCATGACGACTATACCACCAACTACCTCACCATCACCATTGAGATCCGCAAGGCCTCGCCTCAATTCCGGGCCAAGCCTTACATTTGCCACATCTTTCAAGAGAAGGGGAGTGCCGGAATCGGTAATCCTTAGAGGAATATTCTCAATGTCCTCTATGCCACGGATATAACCCTTAGCCCTCACCATATACTCTGTCTCTGATAGCTCGATTAACCTTCCACCTGTATCCTGATTTGCAGCCTTGATGGCATCTCGTACAACAGTTATGGGGATCTTGTAAAATGCAAGGGCATTGGGATCCACTACAATCTGATACTGCTTTACAAAGCCTCCAATCGAGGCAACCTCTGAGACACCAGGCACTGTCTGAAGCTGATATTTTAAGAACCAGTCCTGCAGAGATCTCAGCTCTGAAAGATCATGTTTTCCACTCCTGTCTACAAGGGCATATTCGTAGACCCATCCGACCCCTGTGGCATCTGGTCCAAGGGTTGGATTTACTCCATCTGGGAGCCTATTTTTTACAAAATTTAAGGCCTCAAGCACCCTTGACCTTGCCCAATAAAGATCCGTACCATCTTCAAAGATGATATAGACAAAGGAGAGCCCGAAAAATGAATAGCCGCGCACCACCTCTGCCTTTGGGACAGATAGCATGGCAGTGGAAAGCGGATAAGTGACCTGGTCTTCTACAACCTGTGGGGCCTGCCCAGGATATTCTGTGAAAACAATAACCTGCGTATCAGACAGATCTGGTATTGCGTCAAGGGGAATAGTCTTGAGTGCCCAAATCCCTAGAAAGAATAAAAATGCCCCTCCAAGCAATACAAGGAACCTATCTCGGATGGATGCTGCTATAATTGCCTTAATCATTTAGCTTTTTGCCCTCTCTCGCCTATTTGAACTCCTTCGATTGAAGCCTAAATCCTGCAATTGACGAGTTTGCCCTTTTTGCCCCCTTTTGCCGTGCAGGATTTAGGTGAACGATTTAATCCTTCATATTCGAGGCATGATTTTTCATGTGATGGTGCATTTTCATATTCCCAGCCTTTTTATTGGCAGTGGGCTCCATCATTTTTAAGGCGGCCTCCTTTAGGCTGGACTCAGAATCTATGAGAAATTGTCCAGACACCACCACCTCTTCTCCATGGGAGAGACCTTTAAGAACTTCAACAAGGTCATTTGCCTCAAGCCCCAGGCTAACAGCTCTTGGCTCAAACTTACCTGGCTCTCTCATTACAAAAACGTGTTCGTGTTTTCCTGTCCTCAACACCGCCTCTTTGGGTATTACGAGGACCTCCCCATGTGCAGCAGAATGGACTGTTACCGTGGCATACATACCAGGTCTTATAGTAAGATCCGGGTTTTTTAGTATTATCCTTGCATTGACAGTCCGGGTCTTCTTATCCACAACTGGATAAATATAATCAATTTTACCCTCAAATTTCCCTTTATTTATACCTTTTATCTCAATTAGCGCCCTATTTCCCACTTTTATCCATGGAAGTTCTTCTTCAAAAAATGACGCTAGCACCCACACTGTCCTCAAGTCCGCTATCTCATAGAGGATGGTCTTGGGCGTAATGAAGGACTTGGGCCTTACCCTGATCTTGGTCACGATGCCATCTGCTGGGGCTTCAATTGGGACGACCTTTTTAGTAATCTTTGTCTTCTTTAAGTCTTCAATGAACCAATCAGGAAGGCCAAATAGCTCAAGCCTCTTTTTAGAGGCCATCAAAAGTGCCTTTGCATCCTTTATGACCTCTTTACTTCCCTCTGAGACAGCGCTCAAATTCCTCAGAGCCATTATGAATTCTGCCTCTGCGGTTACTATTTCCGGTGAATAGACGTATAAGAGGACTTCTCCCTTTTTTACCCAGTCTCCAGTCCTTTTAACCTTTATATCCTCGACCCATCCATTAAACTTCGCATGGACCATAAAAAGACCATCTTCATCAGTAGAGACTATGCCATAGGTAGTGATCTCCTTTGAAAGCTCCTTCATGCTCACCTTTTGTGTACGGACTCCCATTTTCTGCATGGTTACAGGGTCGATGACCACGGTACCTGGTGTGGTGCTGGTCCCCCCTTGGAGATCTTCAGGATACACAGGGATGTAATCCATACCCATCTCATCTTTTGCTGGCACAGGAGAGGTTATAGCAGGATTCATTGGATTCCTGTAAAAAAGAGGCTTTCTTTCCCCTACTGTGGGGGAAGTGGATGTAGCTTTTTGTTCCACAAAAAAGTAGCCTCTTCCTAAATACCCCGCCAATAAGCCAAGAGAAAAAACTACAATAAATAGAACTGTCCTAAAGGCCATCATTTTTCCCCTTCAAGATCCTTCCCCACAATGGCCTCAAGCCTGGAGAGGACTTTTTTTGCATTTGATATTATCCCTATATGGTCTCCTTCAAACCTATAGAGCATAAGCTCTGCCTTAAGTAGCCCAAGGATGTCTGCTCTGCCGGCAGCATAAGAATCCTTTAGCGCAAGAAGTGTTGCTCTGGCCTTTGGAATGATAGTCTTTCTATAAAGAGTATCTTGCTGTAAAAGACCATTATACAGAGAAAGTTCACTTCCAATCTTTCCATCTATATTGTCCTTTTCAGCCTTTATGGCGCTCTCTAAGGCCTCGACTGCCCTTAAGGCAGATATAATCTCCTGGTTTTGCTTCTGTTTAAAAAAAAGAGGGATATTCATGGTGACCAACAAGGAGCCAAAGTCTGCCCTGTCATCTCCATTGGGGTTTTCACCGAATCTCTTCCCATACGCTCCAGTAATTGCAAAATCTGGATACAGATCCCTTTTTTTTAGGTCATAGGTACGTCTTTTTATTGCTAGTAAAGTCTCCTTTTCTTTGAGCGTGGGATTTATGTTCATGGCTTCACCAACGAGGAGACCCTGGTCTTCAAGGGGTAGTAGGCCCGTTTCAATGTCTTCTTTTAAATCTATGCATTCGTGAGATACACTCATCAGAGATATAAGTTTTTTTTCAACCTCATGGTACCTTGCCTCCAGGTCTATTTTTTCCTTTAAAACTCTGGTGAGCTCCAGCTGTGAAAGGAGTACGTCTGATTGAAGGCCCTTACCAGTTTCATATCGAGATTGAGTGAGTTCAATTATCTTCCTTAGGGTTTTCTCCTCTTTAAGTAGTATATCGAAGGTATTTTTTATCCTGAATAGTTCCCACCAAAGGCCCTTTACCTCTGCTTTAACCTTTAGAGTCTCTGCCCTTTCCCTCCATTGGGCCCTTAAGGCCTCAAGCTTCTGAATAGACCTCTTTATTGAGAGCTTGCCAGGAAAGGGTATCTTTTGGGTGAGCTTTATCTGGGTTTGAGTCATTGCCTCCTGGTCAAAAGAAAAGGTATCCATTGGTAGATTTAAGATACCTATTCCAAGTTGAGGGTCTGGGAGGGCACCAGCTGGACCAATGCGTGCCCTTACACTCTCAGCCTCTCGTCTTAAAGCAGAAAGGGTCGGATTCCTCTCTATTGCAATCTCTGCTGCATCCTCTGGACCAAGAAGCAGGCACTGGTTTGATGCCCCGACTGAAAAAGCCGGGAGAATTGAAAAAAGGAGAATTAAAAAAAGTAAATTAATACGCATAAATTGCCCTTCCAAGATAACCTGTTTTTTTCAAATACGACAATATCTCCTAAACTGCCTCCTCAGGTTCCATATCTGTTGTGTCTGTTACCACCTCTGAGTCCTTAGGAGGTTCATCCCAGATTATGCACTTCAAATGCCTGAGGAAAGTAATTTTTAAGAATTATTGCATAGTTAGCATGCATCTTTTCCCGTTGTGCCTTCACCCAAAAGGTGAAATTCAATCTGTGATAAATCCTCAGGCATTTGAAGCCGCAAGGGGCTCGCAATTTTACTGAATCTGCTTTGTTGTCGGGCACTTGAAGTACCAAAGTACGTCTGCGTGCCCTCCGCCTCGCATCTTCGGCAAACTTGCGAGCTGCATAATCCGGGTTCATATGGACCATCATTTTTTTCGTACCAAAAAGGGCCAAGGCATAAAGGCTCTTTCTGTCGCGTTCCATGAATATATCTAGATGTGCTTGTATTCCTTAATCCCTATTTTTCTAGTAGGAAATTTTATAACACCAAATCCTATTGTCAAGGTAAGATTTTTTTAAAAACGGTAATGAGCTTTTTTCAACTTCATGGTACCTTGGCTACAGGTCTATTTTTCTCTTTAAAACTCTGGTGAGTTCCAATGGTGAAAGGAAATTAATACGCATATATTGCCCGTCCAAGATAACCTGTTTTTTTCAAATACGACAATATCTCCTGAGCCGCCTCTTCAGGTTCCATATCTGTTGTGTCTATTACTACTTCTGGGTCCTTAGGAGGTTCGTAGGGATCATCAATACCAGTTACTCCCTTCTTTTTACCAGAAAGGGCCAGGGCATAAAGGCCTTTTCTATCGCGTTCCATGCATACGTCTAGAGGAGTGGCTACATATACTTCTATGTAGCCTCCATACCTAGATATGAGCTCCCTATTATATCGCCTTGAACGCTCATAGGGTGCAATGGGTGCACAGATTGCAATACCACCATTCTTTGTAATCTCACTGGCCACAAAACCGATGCGTATCACATTGATGTGCCTGTGTTCCTTTGAAAAACCAAGTTCACTAGACAAATGGCGTCTCACTATGTCTCCATCAAGCAATGTAACTGGCCTATCACCCATTTCCAAAAACTTTGTGTAGAGAATTCGTGCGAGAGTGGATTTCCCTGCCCCGGAAAGACCTGTGAAGAATATGGTAAAACCCTGTTTGGACCTTGGCGGATAAGCACGTCTCAGTTCCTCCACCACCTCTTTGGGCGAAAACCATTCCGGTATTTCCAGGCCGAATTCAAGCCTTCTTCTGAGCTCTTTGGCAGATAGCCTGCGTGGAGTACAATCCTTGGGGCACTGGTCCTCCCTTAGATATTGCCCCAACTCCTCCACATAAACCATGCGCTCAAAGGGCACTGCCTCGATGCCTACTTCCTTTTCGTGTTGTCTTACGAACTCTAGCGCCGAATATCGTGGATAATACGGGGGGCGCTTTGTGGCAGTAAAGGGGTCTGCATGATTCGGAGTAACCATGAAATGAGTGCACCCATAATTTTTGTTGATAATGGCCTGTAGGAGTGCTTCCCTAGGTCCTGCCATTCTCATAGCCATAGGAAGAAGGTTTAAAATAGCTGTTTCCGGCGGATAGGTCTTTAATATGGCCTGATAACACCTAATCCTTGAATAGTACTCGATGTCTCCAGGGCTTGTTGGCCCAACTATAGGATGTAAGAGAATATTGGCCCCTATTTCGTCTGCAGCCTTAAGGGTAACAGCCTTGTGGGCGTTGTGAAGGGGACGCCTAGTTTGAAAAGCCAGTATACGGTGCCATCCAACCTTCTTAAACCACTCCCTCATCTCCTTTGGGGTCCGCCGCAGCATCCTATAGTCATAATGGATGGGGAGGGAAATCCCCTTCACCTTACCTCCTATATAATACTCCCCCTTTTCCTCAAAAAGCTTGACTACCCCTGGGTGTTCATCCTCATCTGTCTGAAAGATTTCTCTGGCCTCACGCCTTTTGTCTGGCTTCCACAGGTCCTCCACCTCCATAACCCCCAGCATGAAGCCTTCCTGATCCCTTAGGGCCACCTCTTCCCCAGGGCTTATTCTATTGGCAAGCTCTTCACTAATTCCCAATGTCACTGGGATGGGCCAGATTAATCCCTGAGAGAGTCTAAGATCATTTAAGACCTCCTCATAATCGTCCCTTGTCATGAAACCCTCAAGAGGCGAGTAGGCACCGATCATGAGTAGTTCTAGGTCAAATTCCTCTGAGGCAGTCAAAAAAACGCTTTTTAGGTCCACGGACCTGGCCTTCAAGTCCTTTGCCTCATCTTCGCTCACCAAAAGGTCCTTTAATGCGCCCCCATAGGGCTCAGTCAGTCGTGGCATCCAGTTACTCCAAAAATTTTTGTTTTGAGGTCAATATCCTACAAGAACTTTCAATGAGTCTTTGCATGATGTAGTCATCATCTTCTATAATTTTGATCAACTCATCAATGGCACGAGCTGTTTCCCCAATGTCGTGGCAGTACAACAAAATGTCGTACCCAGCCCTAAGGGCCAATGCACCGGAGGTCCCAAGCCCAAAGTGTTTTCTTACTGCTCCCATAAAGAGATCGTCTGTAAAGAGTATACCCTGGAATGACAGCTGTTTTCTCAACATGTCGACTACTGTCTTAGAAAATGTGACGATATTATTCGGGTCGTACTGGGGAAAGAGGACATGTGATGTCATGACCCCGAATACCTGTTCTTCTATAGCGGCCTTAAAGGGCAATAATGCATCTTTTTGTCGCGTTTCATTGAGCTCTGAATAGGCAATGTCCTCGTGGGGATCAAAGTTAATCCCACCAATTCCAGGAAAGTGTTTGGCCACTGTCAATATCCCTGCATCCTGAAGGGTTTTAAGATATATTCTGCCAAGGGTGGCAACCTCTGCCGGGTCCTTGGAGAAAGTCCTTTCGTTCATTACAACCGGCGCTCCATCCTCCTTTAAATCTAGACAGGGAGAAAAATTAACATTTATCCCCACATCCTTTAACATAAAGGCACATAAAGAGGCAACATCTTTGACAGCGTTTTGGGGATCGGCTTTTTGGGCAATTTCACTAAAAGACGGTAGAGAGGGCCAGTGTGGCGACCCGAGTCTAGATACCCTTCCCCCTTCTTGGTCCACACATACATATGGGGGAGGCATTTTCAACTCCTTTAATGCAATCTTTAGCTCCCCAATAAGGTCTCTAAGGCCAGTAGGCCCCTCTTTTGCGTTCCGTTTAAAGACAATGAAATTTCCAGGTCTGTATTCTTTTAAAAAGGACCTAAATTCCGGTATTAGTCCTTCTTCGGGGATACCAACACAGAGGTTATGGCAGAGTATGTCCAGCATCGTATCATTTTAGTAAGGGGCTATTTGTTCTTCAAGTTCTAATAAAACCAGGAATGATTAGAGACAACACACCTTTTTAACTCGTTTGGATCCAAAAAGATTTCCTCAAGCCCTTCACTCAACGCCTGGTGTTTGCTATTTATTTTTTAAACTATAATTATTTAGTATAGACCTGTTTTCGCCGTACAGAATTTTGGTCTCAGGCACTGATAGGGGCTGAGGGTGCGTGCAAGGATTTATAAAATACGCAGCCTCTTTAACCTCAAGGCGTTTGTCACCACGGACACAGAGCTAAAGCTCATGGCCGCGGCTGCAATCATTGGCGAAAGAAGAATACCAAAGTGGGGATAGAGCACTCCAGCTGCAACAGGCACGCCAAGGGCATTGTAAACAAATGCAAAAAAGAGATTTTCCTTTATGTTCCGCATTGTGGCGCGGCTAAGTTTCCTTGCCCGTACTATCCCCATAAGATCCCCCTTCACAAGGGTTACTCCAGCACTCTCCATTGCCACATCGGTTCCTGTGCCCATGGCGATCCCAACATCTGCCTGGGCAAGGGCGGGGGCATCATTAATGCCATCTCCTGCCATGGCAACGATTTTCCCCTCCATCTGAAATCGCTTGACCACTTGTGCCTTCTGCTCTGGCAAAACCTCTGCCACCACCTCATCTAGATCGAGCTTTGCAGCCACGGCCTCGGCTGTATGCCTATTGTCGCCTGTAAGCATAACAATTTTTAGGCCTTCTTTATGGAGTTCTACAATAGCCTTTGGAGTAGTGGACTTTATTGGGTCTGCTACTGAAATGAGTCCACCAAGCCGCCCATCCACTGCAACAAACATCACAGTCTTCCCCTCCTTCCTCATGATGTCCGCCTTATCCTCCACTGACTTCCAATCTATTGAGTGATCCTCAAGAAGTTTAGTGTTTCCCAAAAGCACCTTCTTTCCACGGACTATTCCTGACACCCCTTTCCCTGTGTGGGACTGAAAGTCCTGGACTTCCTCAAGGCCTGCCTCCCGCTCCTTTGCACCTTGAACAATGGCTGCCGCCAGTGGGTGCTCACTCCCCTTTTCAAGGGTAGCGGCAAGACTCAATAATTCTTTTTCACCTAAGCCATCATCCTCAATCTCCACGTCTATGAGCCTTGGCCTCCCCTCTGTTAGGGTGCCGGTCTTGTCTACTACAAGTGTGTCTACCTTTCTCAGGTTCTCAATCGACTCAGCATTTTTAAATAAGACTCCCATCTTTGCCCCCTTTCCAGTGGCCACCATTATGGACATAGGCGTTGCAAGACCAAGGGCACAGGGACAGGCAATTATAAGGACTGATACTGCTGCTATGAGGGCATGGGCTAGCCGCGGTTCTGGCCCTACGAGGAACCAGACTATAAAACCCACAATTGCTATGAGTATTACAATGGGTACAAAATAGCCTGCTACCACATCTGCAAGCTTCTGAATTGGTGCACGACTTCTCTGAGCTTGGGCCACCATATCTACTATTTGGGAAAGGAGAGTTTCTGCCCCTACTTTCTCAGCTTTTATGAGTAGAGAGCCTGTACCATTCACCGTGGCACCGATGACCCTGTCTCCTGCGATCTTTTTTACTGGTATTGGCTCACCTGAAATCATCGATTCATCTACTGAGCTTGTCCCATCAATTACCACTCCGTCTACTGGAATCTTTTCCCCTGGCCGTACCCTTAAGAGGTCCCCCTTCTGAACGTGTTCAAGAGGCACGTCTTGTTCTGTTCCATCTGGATTTACCCGTCTTGCTGTCTTTGGGGCAAGGCCGAGGAGCGCTTTTATTGCGGCCCCTGTCTGGCTCCTGGCCTTAAGTTCCATAACTTGGCCAAGGAGGATAAGGGTCACTATAACGGCCGCTGCCTCGAAATATACCCCCACGAGGCCATCTGGAGACTTCATGGTCTCAGGAAAGATTGCAGGAAGGAACACTGCGATGAGGCTATAAACATAGGCCACCGACACACCGAGTCCTATCAGGGTGAACATATTGAGGCTCCTATTGATAACGGACTCCACAGCCCTCGTAAAAAAGGGCCATCCTGCCCATATCACGACTGGGGTGGAGAGTATCAATTCAATCCACTGAAGCAGTCTCGGAGATACAGCCTCCTCAAGGTAGCCTCCACCTGGAATGGCCTCTCTCATAGCAATGATCACCAGGGGAACCGTGAAGATCGCACCTACGATGAAACGCTTCCTCATGAATTCGTATTCTGGATTGGTCTCTTCCTCCTCCGCACTCACAGTCATAGGTTCAAGAGCCATTCCGCACTTGGGACATGTACCAGGCTCATCCCTCACTATCTCAGGATGCATAGGGCATGTGTATTTCGTAGTGGAAGCTGGAATGGAAGGCACAACCGGCTCCAATGCCATTCCACATTTTGGGCAGGTGCCAGGATGATCTTTTACAATCTCTGGATGCATGGGACAGGTATATTTTTGTCCTTCACCATGTTGTTCCATGGAGTTGGCCTCACCTTTGTTGGGGTAATGATAGTGGCCATCATGGGGTCTGTGGGCCTTATGATGGCTATGTCTAGGGCCGCAAGATGTGCCGTGTTTGTCTTGATCCATCCTAAAAAAATGCTAGCACAGTTTATTTTAGAACTCAAATTTTTTTCGCTTGACATATCATTTCATAAAGGCCTAGTCTTTAATCATTAAGACCTCTTGTGCGTGGAGGATCCATGAATAATGTTTTTTCCCGTCGTGGACTCTTAAAATCACTTCTTTTTACCATCGCAGTCGGGGGCTTGAATAAGTCCATCCCCATTTATGGGGCAACAAGGCAAGGCATTGAGATTGGAGATGCCAAGGAGACAGAGAAGGCATTCGAGTATGAACTCGTCATAAGACGAGCCCCCCTTTTGATAGGGACCAAGGAAGGGCACCCCATTACCATTAACGACACATTTCCAGCGCCACTCATAAGGTTAAAAGAGGGTAAGGATGCGGTCATAAAGGTCACAAACGAGCTGCCCTACCCTACATCCATTCATTGGCACGGCATCATAATCCCAAATGAAATGGATGGGGTGCCAGGGGTGGTCTTTCCCGGTATTGGCTCAGGAGAGACGTTCGAGTACAGGTTCCCAGTGATTCAGAGCGGAACCTACTGGTACCACTCGCACACTGGTCTTCAAGAACAACTAGGCCACTACGGTCCTCTTATCCTCGACCCCATTGAGCCAGAACCATTTGAATGCCATAGAGACTACGTAGTTGTCCTCTCAGATTGGACCTTTGAAGAACCAGAAGCTGTCTTGATGCATCTTAAAAAGTGGGAGGGATATTACAATTTTCAAAAGAGGACGATTTTCGATCTTTTTCGCGAGATATCAGACCACGGCCTCGTTCAGACACTCAAGACCCGTTCCATGTGGGGACTAATGAGGATGAACCCACGAGACATAACAGACATAACTGGCTCCACATATACATATCTCGTAAATGGCAAGACCCCAGAGGAATACGAGACTTTCATTTTCAAACCAGGGCAAAAGGTGAGGCTGAGATTCATAAATGCCTCGGCCAGCACCTATTTTGACGTGCGGATTCCGGGATTAAAATTGCAAGTAGTGCAGGCAGACGGCCAAAATGTCCAGCCAGTCGAGGTGGATGAATTCAGGATAGCTGTAGCAGAAACCTACGACATTATCGTGGAGCCACGGGAAAATAGACCATACGCTATCTTCGCAGAGAGCATGGACAGAAGTGGCTATGCAATGGCCTGCCTAGCAACAGGACGCGGCATAAGACCTGCTATTCCAAAGACAAGACCTCCTTCAGAGCGGTCAATGGACTCCATGGACATGGCTTCCATGCACAAAGGGCATCATTCCATGAAGACACAGGAAAAGACAGGTGCCTGCATTGACTGTGAGATAAAGGCGCAGGAATATGATTTTGGCCCTGATGCAGCCATGGTAGTGAAGAGACCACGGTGCCAGATTGACGAACCCGGTGTAGGCCTTGGGCAGAACGGGCGTAGGGTCTTGACCTATGCAGATCTCAAGAGTGTGGTACCGTACAATTACAAGAGGCCTGATCAGACTCTGGAGGTCCATCTTACCGGAAATATGGAAAGATTTATTTGGAAAATGTGGACCTACGACGGAAGGGGTTTTACGTCGCAATTCCGCCAGCTAATAGACATGGCCTTTGGAAAGCGGGTGCGCTTAGTATTTGTCAACCACTCCATGATGGACCATCCTATACACCTACATGGCATGTGGATGTACCTGGAAAACGGCAACAGAGAATGCAATCCCAGAAAACACACAGTCAACATAAAGCCTACTGAAAAGTTGTGCGTGGATGTAGATGCCGATGCCATTGGTAACTGGGCATTTCACTGTCACATCCTATATCACATGCATACAGGGATGTTTAGAGTAGTTAGGGTCTGCTAAAAAGGAGAAGCCTCCGATGATAAAGAAGGTATTATTTTTTACCATCTTTCTGGCCTCACTAGCCCACGCCAGTGAGAATAAAAACTGTGAAACCTATCCTGTGAGCCCAATGCCAGCACTTCACTATGGAAAGGTATTAATTGACAGACTTGAGTACACGTTTGACGGGAAAAAGAAGAAAAACCTGGATTATGAGGTCACAGCCTGGTACGGAGGTGATTACCAAAGACTTTGGCTAGAGGCAGAAGGCCAGCACGACACCGGGAGCGGACAGGGTGGAGAATTGGAGCGTATCGATTTACTCTATGGCAAATTAATTTCCCCTTTTTGGGATCTGAGGTTAGGAGCAGGCTTTAGGGGATCATATGGAGCGGACACACAAAATCGTACTTTTGGAGTGATTGGCCTAAAGGGACTTGCCCCATATTTTTTTGAAATAGACTCGAATTTAAAGATATCAAACAAAGGAGAAATTATCTGGGATCTTGAGGCTGAATACGATATTCTCTTTTCGCAAAGGTTAATTTTACAGCCAAGGCTGGACACGTCCTTCGCTTTTAATCCCATCGAAGAACTTGGGATCGGTTCAGGCATAAACAATATAAATATCGGATTAAGGTTAAGATACGAATTTAAAAGAGAATTTGCTCCATATATCGGAGCAAACTGGAGCACTAAGATCGGTAGTTCGAGGGATCTGGCAAAGAGCGAAGGCGAGCCACCTGATGTCACACAGGTCTATATAGGGGTAAAATTTTGGTTTTGACCTCTCCTAACTTTACTTTTTCTTCCTTGAGGCTTATGATGACTTGCTATGGGGGAAATTGGACCATTTCAGGCAGTAGTCCTTGGAGTGCTCCAGGGGGCAACAGAGTTTTTACCCGTCTCTAGTTCAGGGCATTTGGTACTTACTGAATACTTTATGGATGTCAATGGAGGTGGACTCACTTTTGACGTCTTTCTCCACCTAGGGACCCTCCTTGCTGTGCTGGTCTACTTTTGGAGAGATTGGTGGAAGATCCTCAAATCCCTCAGAACTCCTTCATTAAAAAATCCAGATTTTAAACTATTACTCTTACTTATTATAGGTACCATTCCAGGAGGTATAATCGGGGTATTACTTGAAGGATGGGTAGAACAACAACTCAGAAGCCCCTGGGTAGTTGTTTCAACTCTCATACTGGTGGCTTTTGTACTCTATTTTGCAGACAAGACAATGAATATCAAAAAGGCCATTAGTGGCCTCAACATAAAAGATGCTATTATAATAGGGATCTCACAGGGGCTTGCAGTGGTGCCAGGGGTATCTCGTAGCGGAATAACCATGAGCGCAGGTCTCTTTTTAGGATTAAGCCGCGAGGAGGCGGCAAGGTTTTCTTTTCTACTCTCTTGCCCCATCATACTTGGAGCCGGCCTATTTGAAGGGATAAAGTTCTTGGGTACTCAAGGGGCATCACTTTCCCAGGAAATCATACTTGGATTTTTGGCCTCTTTTATCTCAGGACTCCTGGTAATATCATTCCTTTTAAACTTTCTAAAACGCCATACATTTCTTCCATTCGTCATATACAGGATCTTACTTGCAAGCTTAGTTATCTTCTTCCTTCTAGGACCAGGTGCTAAAGACTCCTTTGGATATTTCGAAGGGGCCAAATCGCAAAATAGACTCTCAAAGCTCATTACCATACTGGGTAAAGGGGTAGTCAATATCACGAGTAAGCCCCTGAAAGAAGACTACGCTCTTTTGCCGTACGGAGACGAAGGGCTCATTTCAGGGATTATAATTGATACAGATGGCCATGTAGTCACAGATGGGGTAGGCATAGTAGATAAAAGGTCCCTTGAGATCACACTATGGAATGGCCAAAGGTGGCCAGCAAGGTTTCTTGCTGAAGATCCTGTATCACGCCTTGCTGTGCTAGCAATAGAGGCACCCAAAGAGGTTCTTTCAAACTTAAAACCCCTTCCCCTATCTGTAGATTCAAAAGTCAATATCGGAGAAGCTGCATTTATTATTGGAAATCCCCTTGGGCTTGGGACTTCCTTTACTAAAGCAAATATCTTTTCTCAACCAAGGAGCATTGAGACCAAAGATGGTTATATAGTAGATAGGGTAATCGTCTTTGATAGGACTGTACCTAAGGGGCTCAATGGAGCTGCCTTGATTCAAGCATCTGGAATGGGAATAGGGATTGTATCAGGGGCCTTTTTCCATGAAAGACCAGGTATGGAACGAGAAGGACTCGGTTTTGCAATACCTGTTTCCTATGTGCTCAGGATAGCAAGATCTATCATCACAAAGGGGCACGTAGATCATGTTTGGCTAGGCGCCACTTGCAAGACAGTGACACCAGAGCTCGCCTCTATTCTTCGCCTTCCTGTTAAAAAGGGAGTCATTGTCTTTAAAGTCCATAAGGGTTCACCTGCATGGAAGGCTGGACTCAGAGGAGGCCGCGATTTCGTCAGAATTGGCAACCAAGGTTTATGGGTAGGAGGAGATATAATCATCAAAGTAAACGGAAAAGATATACCGGACTTACCTACCCTTGTAGACATACTTGAACAAATAGGCCCAGGGAAAAAGGCAATTTTTACTGTCATTAGGGGAAAGAGGGAAAAAAAGATAAGTCTCTACCTGGGTAAGCGAAAATTTTAAAAAACCTTTTAAAAACTCTCATGCGGAAACACACTTTCTAAAGGACAAAAAGTGCTTCCCCTTATCTCATGTAGAAGTTATTGGAAGAGTCATTATAGATATCTCAAGAGACGCCTAGAAGATCTAGGCGGCCATATTTTGAGCCCGTTAATACTGAAACACCCATCCAAGGAACCATGGAAGACTATGGGGGGCTTCCTGACTATTGCGGGAAAGAATCCAAAACGCATTCCTTTGTTAAAGACTAAATTTACTCAATATGGCCATAGCAGAGAACAGCTCATTGAGGTGAAAGAAGCCCTAAAAAGGATATTAGGACAAGAAATATGAAAAAAAGGCCTCCAAAGTTGAGTAAAGATGTAGACCTTGAAGCTCTTTTTCTAGAACAAGCTAATGAAAACGAGCAGCTCGACGACTTTGGTGAAATGCTTGAAGCATACCTTGAAAATATGACTGACGAAGACCTAGCAGACTCCTACCCTAAAACAAAATGGACCTTTAAACATCCACCAGATGAAGAGCTCGACCTACATGGTCTGACGAGGGAAGAAGCCCTGAAGAGAGTGGATTTTTTTATTGAAAATTCGAGGCGATGGGGTCTAAAAATAGTTCGTATCATTACTGGAAAGGGCCTCCATTCAACTTCAGGCCCTGTGCTCAAAGCTGCAGTTGAAGAGAGGATTGTAGAACTCAAAAAATCTGGGATGGTATCAGGATTTAAATGGGAAAAGAAAAAGAAAAGAAAAAGTGGGGCAATAGTCGTAATACTTTAAGTCAGAAGTGTTTTTTACCTGTAACCAGGCAGGAATGCCTTGAAAGGGGTTGGTACGAGGTTGACGTGGTACTCGTTACTGGAGATGCCTATGTTGATCACCCCTCATTCGGAGTGGCAATGATCGGACGTCTCCTTGAAAAAAATGGTCTCAAAGTCGCTGTCCTTTCACAACCAAGACATCAAGACCCTGAGGACTTCAGACGCTTTGGAAGACCTAGGCTCTTTTTTGGAATAACTTCAGGGAATCTAGACTCTATCTGTTCCAACTATACGGGAAACGCAAGGGTTAGGCAAAAGGACGTCTATAGCCCCTTCGGAAACCCTTACTTTGGTAGACAAAGGCAAAGGCAAAACAGAAGACGTCCTGATAGGGCCTGTATACGCTATACCCAGCTTGCAAAAGAGGCATACAAAGATGCCATTGTGGTATTGGGAGGGATTGAGGCATCATTAAGGAGATTTACCCATTATGACTATCAACAGGAGGCTCTGAGGTCTTCAATACTCACAGACTCCAAGGCAGACATCCTTGTCTATGGCATGGGCGAACGGGCAATACTTGAGATCGCCAAAAGGCTCCTCCTAGGAAAAGACCTTTTTGGAATTAAAGGAACCTGCATACCATTAAGCGATAAAAAGGCGACTAAACTCGTCAAAGCAAAGACCGCCGTAGTGCTTCCCCCCTTTGAAAAGATTGTAAAGGAACCTGCCCTCTTCTTAGAGGCAGAGCTAATTGTTGATAGACATTCAAGGAGTTTTTCAACTGTTCCAGTTTTACAGAGGCAGAAGGCGAACTGGGTACTACAAGAACCCCCTCAAGCCCCCCTGTCTGCCAAGGAACTTGATGAATTGTATTCACTGCCGTTTATGCGTCTGGCTCATCCCAGATACCCTGATGTACCTGCATCCCGCATGATAAGAAATTCCGTGACGATTATAAGGGGATGTCCTGGTAATTGCTCCTTTTGCGCCATAAATAGGCACCAGGGCACGCAAGTCTACTGGCGCTCAATCGACTCCATCATAAAAGAGCTCGAGACCATAAAAGATACGCCCGCTTTTGATGGAGTCATAACAGACCTCGGAGGCCCTACTGCAAATCTCTTTGGTGCAACCTGCGCCTTGAATCCTAATGAATCCAATGGAATTGGAAAGGGAATTTGCAAAAGGCACGACTGTCTTTACCCAACCCCTTGTAAAAATTTGAGAATTGACGAGGACGCATTCCTCGAACTCTTGAAAGAGGTGAAGAAGATTAAGGGAATAAAAAGGATTTTTATCTCGTCAGGCCTTAGGATGGAATTACTTTTAAGGACCCCCAGGCTTTGTCGTGAAATCTTTGAAAATCACATGCCTGGCAGAATCAAGATAGCTCCTGAACACACCGAAGACGAGGTCCTTGAGTTAATGCATAAACCTACAGGCAAACTTTTAGAGGAATTTCTATTATTTACCAGATCGTTGGGGCTGAAAGGGAAAAAGCGACCGCGATTTTCCGCATATTTTATTTCTGCACACCCTGGATGTGGGGCAGAACACATGAAAAGGGCCTGTGAAAAAATAAAGAGATTTGCCCTGGATAGGATAGAGGTGCAGGACTTTACTGCCACCCCTGGTACTATCTCCACTGCAATGTACGTATCAGGCCTCCATAGGGACCGACTTTGCCCGATATTTGTGCCCAAAAAGAGGGGGGAAAGAAAGGAACAGAGAAATATCATAATGGGATGCGCCAAATAAATTCAGGAGGGAAAAATGGAAGAAGAAGTTCTAATAGTTGATGAACACAATAACGCCATAGGTTCTGCTCCACGGAGCGTCATGAGGGCAAAAAACCTCCCGCACAGGGCCACATATTGCCTGGTCTTTAATAGTGATGGAAGGCTTTTCATCCAAAAACGGACTGCAACCAAAGACATTTATCCTTCTCATTGGGATATATGCGCAGGGGGAGTTGTGCTCAAGGACGAATCATATGAAGAGGCTGCCCAAAGAGAGCTCGCTGAAGAGCTAGGAGTAAGTGGAGTTGAACTGGAATTTCTCTTTGATTTTTTCTTTAAAGATGAAAACAATTCTGTATGGGGTAGAGCCTTTAAGTGTATTCACAATGGTCCATTTGTGCTTCAGGAAGAAGAGGTTGAAAAAGGTATGTTTATTTCAATAGAAGATCTCTTTGAAATGACCAAGCGTGAACCATTCACCCCAGATGGGATATTACTGTTAGAGCGCCTTCGAAAAGAAGGTCATCTTAAACTCAAATGAGGCATTGCAATTAGGGATTGAGCAGGCAAAACACTTTAGGCAATTTGCGTATCTATCATTTCAAGAAGAGAGTCAGCTATTTTACTCAATGCAACTGCGGCCTTAGACCCTGGTGAGTATTCAATTATGGGCATATAGGACCTTATGGCTTCAAAGACCATTTCGTCCCACGGAATAACTCCCAATTCTGGTAGGGTTATTCCAAGAAACTTGGATACAACGTGCTTTAATTTTAATCTGTCTAGAGTAGATTCCCCCCGGACTTGATTTAAAATAAGGGCAGGTCTAAATCCATTCAAGGTGTTTTCCGCCTTTTTCCTGGCATCAGGCCTGATTTTTTCAGCAAAGGCAAAAATTTCATCTATTCTTTGAAAATCTTTTTGAGAGAGAGCTCGTGAGACCTCATCCGTGGACAGGAAGCTTGAAAGGACCTTTCTTATGGTAGAAAGCTTTAAAAATCTATAAAAATCCAAGATAGAAGTGGGGTCAAGAGTAGAGACACAGAGTTGAATATCTGTCGAAATAAAAAAATCTAGCGTATTGAGGCTGGTTCCAGCCCCTACATCCAATATGACAACATCTCCTTTGAGCATCTTGATATGTTTCAGGAGTCGCTTTTTGGTGGCATAGGACATATTGGCGGTCTTTAAGGTCTCACCAGTACCGACTATTAAATTTAGGCCGTAGAAGGTATCAAGCCTAGTTGAAACCTCATGGAGATGCTTTTGGCTACCAGTCAGAAAGTCTGTAAGGGTAGCACTAGGTTTGAAGACACCGTAGAGGATATGGGCATCAGCTCCACCTACATCGAGATCTATAAGGTAGACCTCCTTCCCTCTCTGGGAAAGAATTGCCGCTATATTCGAGGCCACAAGAGTCTTTCCAGTACCACCTTTTCCAGAGCCTACGGATATTGTTACTGGCATCATACTGTAATCACTTGGAATATTTTTGCAAAACCTTTCTTAATTCGTTCATGGAGTAGGGCTTTTGCAAAAAATCTGCCATATCAAACCCCTTTAGCTCTTCTTCAACATGCTGTCTCGAAAAACCGCTCGATAAAATAATCGGAAGATCTCTGTTGATCTTTTTTATCTCGCGTAAAGTCTCTTTCAATGTTAATCCTGGCATAGTAAAATCACAAATTACACAACTGAAACCAGTTGGATCCTTTCTCAAGATCTCAATACACTCATGCCCGCTGTAACAGGCCTTTGCCTGGACTCCAAGGGCATTTAATATCTCAATTCCAATCTTCACTATCTGCGGTTCATCGTCCACTAAAAGGACAGGTTTTCTAGGAAGTGTGCCACTAACCTCCTGTTCGGAGTATGCTTTTATTTCTGGGCTACCAGTCGAAGCAGGAAGACATACACATACTTTAGTGCCTTTTCCCTTATGACTTTCAATATTAATCCCCCCCCTGTGCCTTCTTACTATGCCCATGACCGTGGCCATTCCAAGCCCTCTGCCATAAAATTTTGTGGTAAAAAATGGATCAAAGACCCTTTGCCTGGTTTCCTCGTCCATTCCACAGCCATTGTCCTCAACTTCAATTTTTATATATTTCCCCTCTGTTAAATTTTCTCCATAATCGCATTTTTTTTGGCAAAACGAATTAAACTCAACCAATTCAGTGCGAACTATGATTTTTTTACTTCGGACAATCTCCTTTAAAGAATTATTGTACTTCTGCTCAATGGCTTCTGAGGCATTCAGTACAAGATTCATAATTATCTGTTCCACTAGACCTGGATCAATGAATATGGGCGGAAGATCAGGTTGTAATTGATATTCCAAATCAATATCTTTTGAGATACTCAACTTTAAAAACTGTTTTATCTCCTCAATGAGTGCATTTACATCTAAAATCTTTGTCTCAAATTTGCCCTTTCCAGCATAGGCCAAAAGCTGCTTACAAAGTCCTGCCGCCTTTTTAGACGAAGAAATAATGGCATCTATGTAATTGTCTTGTATACCATCTTTGGATCTCAGCAATGCAAGTTCTGCATTACCAATTATGCCCATAAGGATATTATTGAAATCATGTGCAATGCCCCCTGCTATCAGGCCAAGACTCTCTAGGCGTTGTACATCTCTGAGCCTTCTTTCCATTTGAAGCCGTTCTTCTTCCATTATCTTCAAATTTGTTATATCGAGAACAGTTGCCACCACCTGGCCACGATCAGTTTGTTTTTGTAACCTTGCTCCCCTCAATAATATATTGATAGGCTTGCCATCCTTTCGTCTCCAGATGGTCTCTATGTCCACCTCTTTCCCATGGTCGAGTAATGGATAGGCCTTGCCAACCCGTTCATATTCTCCGTCATCAAAATAGAGAAACCTAGTGTTACTTCCTAAAACCTCAAATGCAGAGTAGCCAGTAATGGCTTCAAACTTGGCACTAACCCACTTGAACATCCTGTTCTCATTAACGATTATTACGCCTGCTGGCATAGAATTTATGAGTTTGTCGAGAAAATCCGTTTTCTGCATCAGGACTTCTTCAGTCTCTAGCTCTTGGGTTTTATCTTGATAAACTGCTACTATTTCTCCAGTTGGCAGCCTGTAGACATAGTTTTCCCTCCATCCCTGTATACGCTCATCCCTGTAATACTTTACTGGGTAGTGAATAGCTATACCTGTCTTGTGGACTTCTCTCAATACGTCTAGAAACCCAAATTCTTCTATCCCTGGGAAAACTTCTGTAATACGTCTTCCAATGACCTCCGCCCTCGATATATTCTCTATTCTTTCAGCTGCTCGGTTAAAGTCTAAAAAAACAAAATCCTCTCCATCATCAATTGCTTCATAGACTGCCACCCCATCGCCCATAAATTCAAAGAGGGTTCTGTATCTGGCTTCGCTGAGGCTAAGACGTTTTTCCAGATCTTTTTGCCGTGAAATATCTCTGACGATTGCAATAATGACACTGATTCCATCTAATTTGGTGTAGGAAAGAGACACTTCTGACCAAAAAAGGCCCCCATCTGCCCTCCTGGATAGCCATTCAAAACGTTGAGGTCCTTCTTCTCTTGCCTTTCTAATATGAAGCATGGCTTCTTTTTGCGAGTAAGGAGACTCTCCGAGGCTAAATCTATTTATTGAACCTTTGATGATCTCCTCCTTGGAACACCCAAAGAGGATTTCTGCGCCCTTGTTCACAGTCAGTATGTCGCCGGTCTTGGCATCGTGGACAAATATACCCTCAACTGAAGCATCAAAAACAGCCTTACAAATGGAGTCATTCTTCAAGTTCATGGCAATTGTTGGTTCCCCATTATTTCAGCACCTATTTAAAGACATCGTCCCAGATTATTGGGTTCGATTCCGAAATATTCCGGAATAAAGCCTCTTTGTATTTTCCCCCACAAATTCCTCAACTTTCTCCTTTGGCTCACCCTTTATTTCCGCTATTGCCTCAATGACCATGATGGCATTTTGGGGTTCATTGCGCACTGTTGGATCAGGGCCAAGTACTGGACTATCTGTCTCAATCAATATTGAGGAAAGAGAAAGGGCCTTGACCAATTTTTGTTTTTGTCTTGACCTAATGACCGAAGGTGGTATTGAGAAGAAAAAACCTGCTTCTTCTCCCAATCTGGCAATACTTGCCTTTCCATCAAAGGCATGAAGCTGTACCTTCTGGGCACCTTTTTCAATTAGAATCTCTATAGTCTTTCGGCCTGCTGATCGACTGTGGCAATTTAAAGGAAGACCAGTTTCCTTGGAAAGTTCTATGAATCCCTTAAAGATTTCCTCTTGAATCTCCCTTAGTCCTGGATCTTGAACCTTCCACCGATCCAGTCCCACCTCACCGATACAGACCAAATTTTGAGCATTTTCTCTAATAAAAGAAAACATCTCCTCTGCCTGTTCAAAATCCGTGTGAGTGGGAAACAGTCCTGCCCCAGCATAAACCATTGGAAATTTCTTTGAGAGACGAAGTGCCTCTTTGGCATCTTCAATGTCTTCGCTTACGCTTACAACCGCTTTGACGCCCTTTCTTTCTGCAATTTCAAGACATTGTCCAAGATCATCTTTAAACTCTTCAGAGGTTAAGTGTGCGTGGGTATCAATTAGTTTCATGATTTCTTCAATAACCTCGGATCAGCTCCTGATCTGTTTATTGGATATGGCCCCTGATCCCCTGTAAATGGAAGGGCAAGGACCCCAAGTATTCCAAGCGTTGATTCATAACGTATGTGCGATAGTCCTATGGTAATCTGTTCATGCCCCATGATAGGTTGCGCCCTATATGTTCCAAAGATCCTATCCCACCACGGGAAATTAAAACCAAAATTACTATTGGTCTCCCTAATAATTACAGAATGGTGTACTCGATGCATATCCGGAGTTACCACAAAAAGCCTAAGATATTTATCTATTTTTTCAGCAATATTTACATTCCCATGATTGAACAAGGAGCTGGCATTTAACGCTACTTCAAAGGCGAGTACTGCCAGGGGAGGAGGCCCAATAGCAGAAATAGTGGCCATCTTAATCGCCAGTGAAAGGATCATCTCTAATGGGTGAAACCTAAGCCCAGTAGTAACATCAATATCCATGTCTGCGTGGTGGACCATATGTAGCCTCCACAATATGGGCACGGCATGAAACATTAAGTGCTGGAGATATATACTGAGATCCATGGCCAAAAAGCCCATAATGAAGGCAACAGGTCTCGAGATCTCAAAATGATTTAAAAGTCCCCAGTGAGCAGCCTCTGCCCCAGCAGCTATAGACACAAGAGTGACTGGAAAGACAAGCTTTAGAGTTATCGAATCTATAATTATTATCAGTAGATTTTTCTTCCATCTCCTGATCTTATTTTCTATTAACTGCCTTTTGGGCCTCAAGATCTCCCAAATTGCCATTATTGAGATGACAAAAAAGAAAAATATTAGCCTGATTCCAGCTTCGCTATAAATCAATTTATAAATTCCATTCATGGAACCTTAAAATTTTTATCATTATACTTAATCTCATCAGAAGGGAATAATTTATTTCGCTTCAATTCCTCCACTATAGAAAATAGGCTTATACATTCTCTATCTTTTAATGTTTCCTTTAATGCCAGACTTAAAAGTTTTTCAGTTAGCTCGTCCTCAGGGGAAAGTCCGTAGATAATAAGCCTACCATCCCTCTTTTTGGCAATGAAACCAGCCTCTTCTAAGAGACTCAGATGCCTTGATATAGTTGGCTGAGCGAGTTTTAAGGCCTCTGTTATAATACATACGCAAAGCGGACTTTTGGAAAGTATTGTCAAAATTTTTAATCTGGTTGGGTCCTGGATAGCCTTTAATTTTTTACTAAGCTTGACATGTGGGCTCGATTTCATGTTTAAGTTATAAACATTGAATATACACTTGCCAACCATTACTACGTCATCAACGCTTGCCCCACCTAAATCTAGCATTTTATAAAACCATCCCTGTACGTCGAATGCCCGATAACACAGTAGATGCGGTGGCCTGTGAGCAAATACACACTCACGGAATGGATGCCGTATTGGTCTGCCAAGCGGAACATGGCTGAAAAACATTGAATTTTAACTTAGTTGTGGTAAAAAAATAGTTTCTCTTGCAGCTGTTAGGAAAAATATCAAAGTGAAAAAATGAACTCAGCAAAAACTGCTCTAGAAGCATTTAAAAATTATCTTGAGTCAGAAAAAAATTATTCAAGACACACTGTATTAGCTTATATTAGAGATGTACGCTCTTTTTTAGAATCAGCCCTAGAGGAAGACAAAGATTTTGACTCTATAGACCCGGGGAAAGTCCGTACCTGGCTTTTTAAACAGGCCCAAAAAGGGATAAAAACCGTGACCATTTCCCGAAAGCTCTCTTCTTTAAAGAGCTTTTATACATTTTTGATACGAGAGGGCATTACATCGAATAACCCTGCCCACCCCTTTAAACTACCTAAACACAGAGTCACTCTTCCAGAATACCTCAATGTGGATGACGTGTTTTGCCTGATAGAGGCAGTCCAAGGCGACGACGTTTTAAGCCTCAGGGATAGGGCAATCATAGAACTCCTTTACAGTTCAGGTCTTAGAGTCAGCGAACTCACCGGGCTCAACCTTGATGACTGTTCCCTTGATTTACAGGTACTAAGAATCAGGGGTAAGGGCAAAAAAGAGCGTATCGTACCCTTTGGCCAAAAGGCAAAAGAGGCTATTCAGACATATTTAGAAAAAAGACATGAGCTTTTAAATAAAGCTACAAACGACTCAGAAGACAATGAGGCCTTATTCTTAAATAGATTTGGGAAAAGGCTTACTCAGCGGAGTATTCAAAGACTTATAAAAAGACTGAGGATAAAGTCTGGGGTTTCTTCCAATTGCACCCCGCATACGCTCAGGCATTCAATGGCCTCCCATCTTTTGGAGGCAGGCGCAGACCTTAGGGCGATCCAGGAGATGTTGGGCCATGAGAGTCTTCAGACAACTCAAAGATATACACATCTGGAGATCTCAACCCTGGCTAAAATATATGACAAGGCCCATCCTCGGGCAAATTCCCTTAATGACGTCAACGATAAGATCAAGAGGGACTAGAAGTGGGAGTATATATGCACGGTACAACAGTTATTGCAGTACGTCGTAAAAATTCTTTGGTTCTTGCCTCAGATGGGCAAGTGACCCTAGGTAATACGGTTGTAAAACACGAAGCCAAAAAGGTGAGAAGGCTCTATGGTGGAAAGGTTCTGGCTGGATTTGCGGGCTCAACTGCAGATGCCATGACGCTCTTTGAAAAACTTGAAAAACGCCTTGAAGAGTTTAATGGTAATCTCATTCGCGCATCTGTAGAGCTTGCAAAGGACTGGCGCACAGACAAGGTCTTGAGACGTCTTGAAGCCATGCTAGTGGCAGGAGATAAGGAAAAGACTCTACTTCTGTCTGGAGCAGGAGACGTAATTGAACCTGACGAAGGGGTCCTTGCCATAGGTTCTGGGGGGCCGTACGCCCACGCAGCAGCTAAAGCCCTTTATGAAAACACTGAACTAACTGCAAGAGAGATCGCTGAAAGATCTCTTAGGATAGCTGCGTCAATCTGCATATACACGAACTCTTCTCTCTTTGTCGAAACCCTTGAATGGTAGGACTGAAGCAATGAACGCAACCGAAGGAGGCGGACTAATGGATGAGGCACCTCTTACTCCAAGACAGATCGTAATGGAGCTCGACAAGTATATCATCGGCCAAAAACAGGCCAAAAGGTCAGTTGCTATCGCACTTAGAAACAGGTGGCGCCGTCAGCAGATTCCAGAGGCCTTACGTGATGAAATCGCTCCCAAGAATATCATCATGATAGGTCCAACGGGAGTGGGTAAAACTGAGATTGCTCGTAGACTGGCTCGCCTGGCTAAATCACCCTTTTTAAAGGTAGAGGCCACCAAATTTACAGAGGTGGGATATGTAGGTAGAGACGTTGAGTCAATGATAAGGGATCTCACCCACCTTGCAGTGGACATGGTAAAACAGGAAGAAAAAGAAAAGGTTGAACAAGAGGCAAAAGTGAGGGCAGAGGAACGGCTCCTCGATCTGCTACTACCTTCTGGGGGCAGCATGGTTTCTCCACAAGGCCCTGGCACTGAGGCAACATATGATTCCACTCGTGAGCGCTTAAGGACTATGCTACGTGAAGGTAAACTAGAAGACCGTTATGTTGAGCTTGATCTGCCCCAACGGGCTCAAGGGCCAATGGTGGAGATTCTAGCTGCCTCAGGCATGGAAGAACTTCAGTCCAATATTCAGGAAATGTTTTCTAACATCTTCCCTTCAAAGAAAAAGAGGAAGAAAATAAAGGTCTCTGAGGCCAGGAGGATACTTGAGCAGGAGGCAGCAAGTCAACTCATTGATATGGACAAAGTCGTAGAACAGGCGATTCAGAGAGTTGAACAGTCGGGGATCATATTCCTCGATGAGATTGATAAGGTGGCTGCGAGGGGAAGCGGCTCTGGACCTGACGTATCGAGAGAGGGAGTCCAGCGAGATCTGCTTCCCATTGTAGAAGGTACGAGCGTACACACAAAATACGGGATAGTAAGGACAGATCACATACTCTTTATTGCAAGTGGGGCCTTCCATGTTGCAAAACCATCAGATCTCCTACCAGAGCTCCAGGGAAGATTCCCCATACGTGTCGAACTTGATCCACTTACCCAGGATGACTTCTTCAAAATATTAAAAGAGCCTGAAAATGCCCTGGTCACTCAGTATAAGGCACTTATGGAAACTGAAGGAATCACACTTGATTTTGATGATGAGGCGATTATGGAAATAGCACGGATAGCCTATGAAGTTAACCAGAGGACTGAAAATATTGGGGCAAGGAGGCTCCACACTGTTATGGAAAAACTTCTGGAAGAGGTCTCTTTTGAGGCCCCAGACATAGGACCCAAGTCGATTCCAATAACAGCACAGTATGTGAGGGAACGGCTTGAAGGAATAATTAAAGACGAAGATTTGAGTAGGTTTATTTTGTAATCTATGCAGGCAGATAAAAAAATGAGCATACGAGCGGAAGTATTGATAGAGGCCCTCCCCTATATCAGGAAATTTTATGGCAAAACTGTGGTCATTAAATACGGTGGCCACGCCATGGTGGATGATAGGCTAAAGGAAAATTTTGTCCTCGATATCATCCTCATGAAATATATCGGCATAAGACCTGTAGTAGTCCATGGAGGAGGCCCTCAAATCACCAAGACACTGGAGAGAATGGGCATTAAGCCCACCTTTGTCGAAGGCCAGAGGGTCACAGATGATGAGACCATGAGTGTAGTGGAGATGGTGCTAGTTGGCACTGTCAACAAAGAAATAGTAGGACTCATAAACTCCCATGGCGGCAGGGCAGTGGGTCTTTCTGGAAGGGATGGTGACCTCATAAAGACATCTCGCATGAAAATATACAAGTACACAGGAGATGAACGCCCACCTGAAATCATTGACATCGGGAGGGTTGGCAAGGTTGAAGAGGTCAATGTTGAGGTCATTTATGCCCTTGAGAATTCAGGATTTGTCCCGGTGATCGCCCCAGTTGGAGTTGGTCCCGACGGTACCGCCCACAATATTAACGCAGACCTTGTGGCAGGGGCAATCGCAGGGGCCCTCAAGGCTGAAAAGCTCATACTGCTTACAGATGTTCCAGGCGTAATGGTAAAGAGTGAAGACGGACAAGACAAATTAATACACTCCATGACAGTAAAAGAGGTGGATAAACTCATTGAAGAAGGCATCGCCCAAGGCGGCATGATACCTAAATTAAAGGCCTGCAAGAAGGCCTTAAATGCCGGAGTGAAAAAGGCCCATATTATTGACGGAAGGGTTGAACACGCAATAATTCTTGAACTCTTAACTGATGAAGGGATAGGGACAGAGGTAGTAGGCGAATGAGTTCATTTTTTGAAAATATCGCAGATACCTACAATCGTTTTCCAGTCACAATTGTAAAGGGGACTGGAACTAAATTATACGATGAAGAGGGTCGGGAATTTCTAGATTTTACTGCAGGCATTGCAGTCTGCAATCTAGGTCACTCTAACCCTGAACTCATAGAAGTTGCTAAAAAGGGGCTGGAATGCCTTTGGCATACGTCCAATCTATTCTGGACAAGGCCCCAGGCAGCTCTAGCCAAGGCCATTTGCGAACACTCCTTTGGCGAAAAGGTCTTTTTCTGCAACTCAGGGGCTGAGGCAGTAGAGTCTGCCTTCAAACTCATGCGCCGATTTGGTCATGAGACAAAGGGACCAGGGGCAGTAGAGGTAATAGCCCTCCATGGTTCCTTTCATGGAAGGACTTTAGGGGCCCTGTCTCTTACAGGGCAACCTCAGTACCAGAAGGGATTTCGTCCTCTGGTCCCAACTGTGACCTTTGTGCCAAGAAATGATATCAAGGCATTGAGGCTAGCCATTGGGAAGAGGACCTGTGGTATCATACTAGAGCCAATCCAGGGAGAAGGCGGGGTACACGTCTTAAGCGACGAATTCCTCCTTGAGGCCAGAAGATTATGTGATGAAAATGGCCTGCTCCTCTGTTTTGACGAGGTTCAGGTAGGAATTGGGAGAACAGGGACTCTTTTTGCTTATGAACAGACTCCAGTCGTCCCAGACCTAATGTGTCTGGCAAAGGCACTTGGAAACGGTCTTCCAATTGGGGCACTTGTTGCGAAAAAGGCAATAATGAGCTACCTCCCTCCTGGGACACATGCCTCTACCTTTGGTGGTAATCCAGTAATCTCTCAAGTTGCCCAAAAGGTAATTGAGATCATAGGAGACAATGCCTTCTTGGAAGGCGTAAAGATTAAAGGTGAGCTCCTTAAAAAAGGACTCATGGAAATAAAAGCGGATTTCCCAGGCCTAATAAAGGAGGTGCGCGGCAAGGGCCTAATACAGGCAGTAGAATTCAACTCTCCGCTTGAAGGGATTGGTTCTAGATTTATTGACGAAGGAGTGCTATGCCTGACACCGGCAGACAGGCTCCTTAGAGTTCTTCCTCCCCTTATAATTGAGGAGGATGAAATAAAAGAATTTTTAAACAAATTTCGAAACATATTGGAAAAATACTGTTAGCGAGCATAGTAAAATTGTCGGGAATTTATTTTTGGGGAAGTATCATGAGTAATAAGAAATTAAGACACTTTCTTAGGGTACTTGATCTCAACAAAGATGAAATTTTACGTATTTTAGAAGGTGGTTTTAGATTAAAACGTCAGAAAAAGGCTGGAATTCAACCTTTTCCTGCAACGGGAAAGAGCCTTGGACTCCTTTTTGAAAAACCATCTACCAGGACAAGGGTCTCTTTTGAGGCAGCAATGTTCAATCTTGGCGGGCAGGTAACATTTATGTCTTCGCGAGACCTGCAACTGACCAGAGGTGAACCCATCAAGGACACAGCACGGGTCCTATCGAGATACCTTGACTGTGTTGTCATTAGGACCTTTGGTCAGGCAGTTGTGGAGGAGTTTGCAAAGTGGTCCACAATCCCTGTAATAAATGGCCTCACAGATGAACATCATCCATGCCAGGTGCTTTCGGACATTATGACAGTTATAGAATGCAAAGGACACAATGTTGAGGACTTAAAAATTGCGTGGGTGGGTGATGGGAATAACGTATGCCATTCCTGGATAGAGCTTTCGGCCAGACTAGGTTTTGAGTTGAAAATTGCATGTCCAAAGGGATTTGAGCCAGACGAAACCATCTTGGCTCAGGCCAAAGACGAAGGTGCAAGAGTCACGATTTCAGATGATCCGTTTAGCGCTGTATCTGATGCAGACGTAATAAATACTGATGTTTGGGCGAGCATGGGGCAAGAGGATGAACTTGAAAAAAGAAAACAAATCTTTATGCCCTATCAGGTAAATAACGAACTTATTTCAAAGGCCCCGAACGATGCAATAGTGCTTCACTGCTTACCCGCCCATAGGGGAGAAGAAATTACAGATGATGTAATTGAGTCTCCTCAGGCTCCTGTTTGGGATCAAGCAGAAAACAAAATGCATCTCCATGCAAGCATCCTTTTCTGGGCCCTTGAACTAAAAGATGGAGTGTAGAGCTATGAAGGATACTCCCAAAAAAATAGTCCTTGCGTATTCTGGTGGTCTTGACACCTCAGTAATACTAAAGTGGCTTAAAGAGACATATCATTGTGAGATTGTGGCGTATTCTGCAAATATTGGTCAGGATGAGGATTGGGACAAAGTCCGCGAAAAGGCCTGGGCAACAGGTGCCGATGAAGTGGTGATAAGGGATCTTAGGGATGAGTTTGTACGCGACTTTGTCTTTCCCATGATGAGGGCCAATGCCATCTATGAAGGCCAATATCTTCTGGGGACCTCTATTGCAAGGCCACTTATCGCAAAAGAACAGGTTAACGTTGCCCATGAGACAGGTGCCGATGCAGTAAGCCATGGAGCAACTGGCAAGGGGAATGACCAGGTGAGATTCGAGCTCACCTATATGGCCCTTGATCCTGAGCTCAAGATAATCGCTCCGTGGCGTATTTGGGATCTAAACAGTAGATCAAGGCTCATTGCCTTTGCAAAGGAACATGGGATCCCCGTACCAGTCACCAAAGAAAAACCATACAGCATGGACGCAAATATGCTACACATTAGCTATGAGGGTGGGATCCTAGAAGACCCATGGGCAGAGCCTCCAAAGGATATGTTTCTGTGGACAAAGGCCCCTGAAGATGCACCTGATGAACCTCAATATGTTGAGATCACCTTTGAAAAAGGAGATCCCGTAGCAATTGATGGCGAACCCCTTACACCTAGAAAACTCCTTCAAAGGCTAAATGAGCTCGGTGCCCTTCATGGGATTGGACGTATAGATATTGTAGAAAACAGATTTGTAGGCATGAAATCCAGGGGAGTGTATGAAACCCCTGGTGGTACCATACTAAGGATTGCCCACCAAAATCTTGAGACCATTACACTGGACAGAGAGGTAGTCCACCTGAGAGATAGCCTGATCCCTAAATACGCAGAGCTCATCTACTATGGATTCTGGTTTTCTCCTGAACGGGAGGCACTTCAAGCCCTTATTGACGAGTCCCAAAAAGACTGTTCAGGAGTAGTGAGGTTAAAACTCTACAAGGGCACATGCCAGGTAGTGGGAAGACGTTCTCACAAATCCCTCTACAGTCCAGAGCTTGCGACCTTTGAGGCAGATGAGGTCTATAACCAAAGGGATGCAGAAGGATTTATCAGGCTTCAGGGTCTAAGACTTAGAATGCGCGCCATGCTTCAAAATAAATTAGGTGCAGAGGACCAGGAGTGAATGTTGTAGGTTTTGACAATCACCAGACCAGAATGGAATGGGAATAGATAAACGTAAAAACCTTAGAGTAGTTTTTAAGACAAATTGTTCTGTTGAACCCATTAATGGAGATCTTAGTCCCTTTGAGGCAGACTCAACCAAGGATATAAGCCTAAAGGGCATGTACATTGAAACCGAAAATCGGCTTCCGATTGGAAGCTCTTGTATATTAATACTCAAACTTGCTGGTACAAGCTCTGAGCTTATCCTCAGCATAAGGGCAAAGGTAGCGCGCGCGGACAGTAATGGGCTTGCATTTACATTTGAAGAAATTGATATGGACAGCTTTTTTCACCTAAGAAACGTCTTATATTATAATTCAGGCGATCCAGATAGGATCGATAAAGAAATTATAGACACACAGGATTAGGCAAATGAAATTTTACTACTATTACGAAAAAAAAGGTGGACCTTTTACAGCTTTTCTAGCCTTCTTGGGAGCAATTCTTTTTGTACTAGGCTTCTTTTTTCTGGCCCTTCCTATCTTTTTTGCAGCCATTGCCGTATTTAGTGGAGTGGCACTGTACCTAGGCTGGCGTATGAAAAGGGCCATCAAAAAGATGGAAGAAGAATTGGAAAAAGATTTCAAACTAATGGAGGATATGTCTGAGAGTGAAATCATCGACATCACAAAAAAGCCGCTTGAGTGAACCTGTAGCACGTCTAGTCCGAGTTAGTCTAGCCAGGCCCTCTCTAAACGATAATAGAAGCCCAGAGACGAGGTTACGTGAGGCATTAGAGGGGTCTGTGTTCTTGCCTTTATCTGTTATTAAGGACCTTTCTCGCCTTACATTTTCTGAAAAATATGATTTGGATTGCATTTTATTGACCACTTGCGGAGGCCAGAAGGTCGCTCGAGTTGATAAGGCTACCAAACTTCGAAATCCCTTAGGGGTTGCAATAGACCTGGGAAGCACCACTATTGTACTTTATCTTCTAGATTTAGTGGATGGAAAAGAGTTGGCAAGACGCACCTACGAGAATCCCCAGAGGGCACATGGCGAGGACATTCTAGCTCGCATACTGTATGCATCAAAAAACGACGGTTTAGAACGATTAAAAGACGAGGTCCTAGATGTCTTCAATAAAGGGATTGTAGAGCTGACAAGTGAAATTGGCTCTAGCCCAGAAGATGTGTATTTCTGTTCAATTGCAGGCAATACTACTATGATTCACTTTCTGCTAGGGCTAGATCCCTCTCACATATGTAAAGAACCCTATATCCCGTGTGCAAACACCCTAGATATTTTAAAATCAAAAGAAATTGGTTTAAAAATACATCCAGAAGGTGAAGTATACTGCTTTCCAAATGTCGGCAGCTACTTTGGTGGAGATCTTCTGGCGGGGATTATTGCCTCTGGTATGCATACCCGTGAGGAGATATCCATGCTCATCGACGTGGGAACAAATGCCGAAGTGGTCTTGGGAAATTCTTCATGGATGGTTGCTTGTGCAGGTGCTGCAGGCCCTGCCCTTGAGGGCGGAATACTTACCTGCGGCATGCGTGCCGAACCTGGGGCCATAGAAAGAGTGACTATTTCTCCAGAAGATCTCACCGTAACCTATAAAACAATTAAAGGAGAAAGGCCAAAGGGGCTCTGTGGCTCTGGCATAATCGATCTTTTAGCCGAACTCTTTGTTGCAGGCCTCGTAGATCCAACAGGGAAGCTAGAACCGCAAAAATGCCCGGAACGTATGAGAGACATCGATGGGGAAACCGCGTTTGTAGTGGCCTTTGAGAACGAAAGTTACTCAAAAGCCCCCATCTTTATCACTCAAAGCGATATTAAAAATCTCATACGCTCAAAAGGGGCCATGTACACCATTTTGAATGTTGTCCTTCAGAGCGTTGGAATAGGCTTTGAAGATGTGGACAAATTCTATGTAGCAGGGGCCTTTGGTAACTACATCGATCCTGAAAAGGCTGTCACAATAGGAATGCTTCCAGATGTGCCATTGAATAAGTTCGTTGGCCTTGGGAATGCTGCAGGCCTTGGAGCCAAGGAACTACTACTCAATCAAGGTGCGATTAAAGAGGCAAACGAGATAACAAAAAAAATCACTTATCTTGAAATGAATGTTAGAGGGGATTTCATGAGCCAGCTTACTGGTGCCCTCTTCCTGCCCCATACTGACAGAAGCAAATTCCCTAATGTTTGGAAAAAAATAAAAGCTTAAAAAAGCTTAAAGCCTTCATGGCAAAGGGATGTAACATCCCTTTGCCGCTCTATTGGGCTTTGCCAACTTTAACATAACTCTTTCGCCTGTGAGAGTAGCTACAGGCGTCTGTGACGACGTTCTAAGACTTCTTATCCCAGATTTTGGATAGCCTACATTGGTAAAAAACTCTTCTTGAGACTTGACAGATATATGCTTTTACTCTATTTGTTCTAAAAAATAGAACAAAATAGACCAATGAAATCCATACTCAGTTCTCTTATCACCTCAAAAACCAAGATCCATATCCTCATGAGGCTATTTTTGAACCCCAATGAGGAGATCCATTTAAGGGGACTTTCCGAGGAATTTGGACTGTCGCCAAGCCTTGTCAGAGAAGAACTCCGCCAACTTTCTTCTGCTGGTCTACTTTTAAACCGGAAGAGCGGCAGACAGATCAATTTCAGGGCAAATGCCAACCATCCTCTGTTTCCAGAACTCCATTCAATGGTCAAGAAGGCCTTTGGAATGGACAGGATCTTAGATAGCATTGTTTCCAGACTCGGAGAATTAAAACTCGCTTTTGTTCTAGATGACTACGCTCAGGGAAAAGATACAGGAATAGTAGATCTCGTGCTCGTAGGTAATATAGATCAAGATAATCTGACGGACTTGGTCAGAAAAACAGAACGCTATATTTCGAGAAAGATACGAACCCTTGTGCTTACAGAGGATGAATTTCAAAATATGAAATCAATATTTGAAAAGAGACCAAAACTTACATTATGGAAGGCAGATTAAAAAATGGAGATGGTTAAAAAATGGTACGCAGTTCGTACTAAGCCCAGGCGTGAATTTTACGCAAAAGACAACCTTGTACGTCAAGGTTTTGAGACCTATCTACCAGTGGTAAAAAAGCTCATAAGCCACGCCAGAAAAAAACAAATTGAGCCAAGACCCTTTTTTGCTGGTTACCTATTTTTGCACCTCTCACCTGAAGAATGTAACTGGACTACCATAAACAGTACATATGGTGTTCTAAGTGCTGTACGTTTTGGAGATGTTTATCCACCTGTCCCAGATGGACTCATAGCAGAACTAAAGGCAAGAGAAGATAGTTCAGGCAATATTGTGTTGGATCCACTTAAAACTGTACCATTTAAGCCTGGTGACAAGGTACTTGTGCGAAAGGGCGAAGGATTGATAGAAGCGATTTTCACTGAAATGAATTCTGAAGATCGTGCAATTGTATTGATCGAGCTGTTAAAAAGGCAGATTAAGGTAGAGGTCCCAATTGAATATTTAGAGACCTATTAGGCTCTTATTTCAACATGATAAATAATTGTTTATCCCATCTTTCACCCAAATGGCGGTAGTGTGCCCAAAGAATTCATCTTTGTAAAAAGACCGGCTCAGGTCAAAGCTATAAAAAAAATTTCCAGAACCACATTTAACTTTGGTGACACTCCCATAATTTAACTTGAATTATTGTTCTTTGTGAGTTAAGCCAAATATGGAGGGCCTAGTAATTTAATTGTTTGGAGGTGTGGTATGGTTTATGGTCTACTTCGTAAGGCCCTGGGTATCACCTTAACTCTATCTTTTTTAATAGCTTCACAAACTGTGTGCCAGGCCAAATTTTCATGTGATGTAGAGTCTATTCAGGGGAATAAGCTCATCCTTACAAATTGTAAGAAAAAAGGTTTGAAAAGACTCAAGGCCGGGGACACTGTGAACATTACAAAAAAGAGGAAAAAGGCAAAAATAGAAGGCTGCTAAAATAATCGGTTCAGGCCCTCCGTTAATTGCTTCCTTCACCCTCACAAGCTAAATGTGAAAATCACGCTTTAGTTATCTCACCAATAGAAGAAGAATTTAATTTATTGAAGGGAACTCCAACAATAGACATCTATAATTTATTCAAACTCAGAAATCACTCACGGTAAAGAGAGGATGCTTATGCGAAATCAGGTTAAAGTTGCCTTGATCGGAGCTGGTTATTGGGGGAAAAACCTTGTTCGTAACTTTCATGCATTAGATGTTTTGAGCGCAGTCGTAGATCCTAATCCCGCGGTCCAGCAATGGTTAAACAGAAAATATCCAGAAATAAAAGTATATAATGCCATTAGTCAAGTTCTTGGTAATCCACAAATTGATGCAATGGCTATCGCTACTCCGGCTGAAACACATGGGACTCTTGTACGAGAGGGAATCTTAGCTGGGAAAGATGTATATGTTGAAAAACCCCTATGTCTTTCAGAAAAAGAAGGAGAAGAACTCATTAATCTTGCCGAAACTCATGAAAGAATTTTAATGGTAGGGCATCTTCTGTGGTATCACTCTGCCCTATTAAAATTACAAAATTTGATTGGAGAAGGTCAACTTGGGCGCATTCTTTATGTTTATTCTAACCGGCTTAACATGGGGAAACTGAGGAGAGAAGAAAACGTCTTATGGTCATTTGCTCCCCATGACGTTTCAGTGATACTCGGCCTTCTAAACGAATTTCCCGACGAAATCCAGGCCCATTGTGGCAATTATCTGCATCAAAATATTGCAGATGTTACTGTCTCTCTACTCTCTTTTCCAAGTGGAATTAAGGCTCATATCTTTGTCTCATGGCTGCATCCTTTTAAGGAACAAAAACTTGTGATTGTGGGCGAACAGAAAATGGCAGTCTTTGACGATACCCAACCATGGGAAAAGAAACTTATTTTATATCCCCATAAGGTAGAATGGAAAGGACAAATACCAGCGGCCATTAAGGCTGAAGGGGAGTATATAAAAATACCAGAATACGAACCGTTGAGGGCTGAGTGTGAGCACTTTATTGATTGTATAACTTCAAGAAGTGTACCCAGAACGGATGGAAAAGAGGGACTCCGGGTGTTAAAGGTGCTAAATGCCTGTCAAAAGGCAATAGAGACTGGGTATCCAGTCAAGCTCAGATTAAACAAAGACGGAAATAATTCAATTTTTATTCATCCCACTGCAATAGTAGATGAAGGTGCCATTATTGGCAATGGCACCAAAATCTGGCATTTTAGCCATGTTCTCGGAGAGAGCGAGATCGGTCCCAACTGCAATATTGGTCAAAACGTAGTCATCGGTCCTCGTGTTAGGATCGGCAAAGGATGCAAAATCCAAAACAATGTTTCAGTCTATGAGGGAGTAACTCTTGAAGACTATGTATTTTGTGGTCCATCAGTTGTTTTTACAAACGTTTATAATCCAAGAGCAGAAATTCCCAGAAAAACTGAGTTTAGATCAACTCTGGTAAAAAAGGGGGCCAGTCTTGGAGCAAATTCTACTATTTTGTGTGGAATCACAATAGGTGAATATGCCTTTATCGGTGCAGGATCGGTTGTCACAAAGGATGTCCCACCTCATGCCCTAGTAGTCGGCAATCCAGCCCGACAAATTGGATGGGTGTGCAAATGTGGGAACAGGTTAGACAAGAAAGGGGAATGTAAATCTTGTGGAATAAAGTATTCTAAGGATTCCCTTGAGAACAAATTAAAAAATAATAAAAAAAGTTATTTTAAAACATAAGTAGTTTTTAATCATGCCGACTGTCCAAGTTTTTAATTCTTTCAGCCAATAAAAACTACTTTAATAAGGAGAGCACAAAAATATAAGCCTCGATAGTTTTCTATCGATTAAAAGCTATTTAAGCTCTTTTCAAGTTTTTGACAACTTCTATTTTTTGTTATTCAATAAGGTAAAGAATATCATTTTCAATGATTCACCAATAAATATTAAAATGTTAGCAATTTAGTAAATTATACTTTAATAAGAATGGAATACATTAATGAAAGCTGTCTTGTTTACAGCTATCGATTGGGCAATCCAACATATCTAGCTGATTTTTTTTATTTTTAAAAGAAAATATCATACACGAGATAAAAAGGCAAACTTCTATGTTCAATCCAAATAGGATTGACTACTTAATTATAGATCATTTTGATCCAAACAAAAGTTTTATACTTCGATATTGCGATTTGACTGATTTGACTAAATTCATTCTTATCCATCCAAGATGTAAAATCAGGTGAATCTTTTAATCTTTTCAATCCAAAATCGTGTTCAAGAGTCGTTTGATGCAGCAAAACATATGAAGCTATTATGATGTTAGGTAATAGCCAAAACAATTTTTTCCTTCTCCTAATAGGAAGTCTTTTGGAGATTACATTAAGTCCACTAAGCTTAAAATAGATCGTCTGTTCTCATGCTCCATACGCAGTTGCAAAACTTTTTACATGCTAGATTACCATAATTTACTGTGAAACCTATAATTTTTGCTGCAGAGAAACTATTCTTTAATCATGCATCTCTCATTAAAGATGAGATATTTGTTACAAGAAAAATCATAAGAATTGTTGCCAGGATTACTCTAGGTGTTCAATAGCAGGATTTAGAAAAAAATTTAAACGGGAGGTCATAAAAAGGATTATTCACTCGTCATTTATTATAATGTTATGTACTATTAACGCCTTGGCGACGCTTAGAAATTCAAAACTAACTCTTGGATATCAGGTAAATTTTCTAAAAAATAAAATATCATATCAACTCTCAAACTCCTTCAAACTTTCTCCTAGTTCCTCAATCGACTATAAACATTTTTTGTTCATATTTTTAAAAAATTTGATAATCCTTTTGCTGTATTAAGAATAAATGTCACTACTTAAATCATCAAATATTTCTTTTTCACCGGATCGCAAACGTGCTTTTATTCTCCAAGTCCTTGGTGGATACGCAAATAACGCAATAGGGATTATTCAGGGACTATTGCTCGTCCCTCTCTATATCCACTACATAGGTATTCAGACATACGGATGGTGGCTGGCTTCAGGCGGTATATTTAACATGCTGAGACTCATGAATTTTGGTATCAATAGCATGTTAATACAGCGAATTGCCAGCGCTTACGGGAAACAAGATCTATTTCGAGCAGGAGCATACTTTTTCAACGGGGCGCTCGTAAATGTAGGTATTTGTCTTCTGTATGGATTCACTGGATGGGTAATTTCCTTCTGGCTTCCAGAAATTCTCAATGTTACCGGTCGGGAATCTGAAATATTACGTGGTTGTTTTCTGATAGCTGTGACAGCAATGGCAGTCGGCTTTTTTAATGAATGCATTCGAAGCCTTAATCAAGCGTTACTTCGTCCACTGATTCCCGTTCTAAGTATCATCGTAGGACGTATCTTAGGGACTGGCGTTACAATATGGATGTTGCTTGATAATTTTCAATTGTGGGCGATCCCTTCTGGAATGTTAGTTACAGAGGGGATAATCTTTCTCATTAATATAGTCGATGTCATCACTTTTTTTTTACGACTTAACTTTCCAATAAAAATAAAAAAAGATATTATAATTGAATACGTTCAAACTGGCCCGGCATTAATATTGGCTCGAGTTGGCCTTACTATTTCACAAGAGTCAGAACCATTATTAATTAATACCCTGATTGGCCCTGAGATGAATACAGCATATATGGTTACACGAAGGGCTGCTGATTTTATTTTCCAGCTATTTAGTGTTATAAATGGATCCATTTATAGCCCCTTTTCACATATAGCCGGTGCAGAACAAACTCAAAAACTCTACACAATACTAAAACAAATCCTCATAATAAGTTTTTCAATAGGATTAATAGGATTTTCTATCTACGCAGGGATAAATCATGAATTTGTCTCTTTATGGATAAATCAGTCCATAGTCCTCAACCAAGACATAATTCTAGCGATTGGCATAGGTTATTTTTTGCGCAGTATACGAGCTACCTTATGGCAACTCCTGAATGGACTAGGTGACTTTGTGTTCACTTCATTGATCATCTTTTTAGAGAGTTCTGTACGAATGGTTGTAGCCATCACAGCACTGACTTTTTTTGGTGTAATTGGGCTTCCCATGGCTTTATCTATTTCCTCTTTCAATTCATTAATTCTACTTAGCTTGAGGTTAAAAAAACGCTTTACATTACAATTAGATATAAATACCAATTTTAGGTTTTTACTTTCCGTTATAACTTTATTCGGGATCAGTTTGTTAGCTACCGAATATAAAAATTTCCCGGTCTCATGGGGACACTTTCTAATTCATTCATTATTATTGACAATGACCCTTTTATTTTCGTTTATCTCCATTAATTGGGGAATACTCCGCTCATTAGACATTAAAGGAAAGTTACCATCTTTATCATGAATCCTTTTTCCCTTATATCCTGGTTAGTTAGTAAAATTTGGATGTATTATTACAAAATTAGACTTGGAAAAATCGGGAAAGGGACGTTTATTTGTCCACATGTCAAAATTACATATCCAAAAAATGTTTTTATAGGAAATGAAGTACGAATTGCGCCAGATGTTCGAATCGGAGCTTCTAGTAAAGGATATGTTATCATTGGAGACCGATGTGCCATAGCAGTAGGAACAAGAATTGTGACGGCAACCCATGACCCCAATATACTTCCAGTATCCAGTGTCGGCATCAATAAACCTGTCACAATAGGCAAAGACGTATGGATAGGGACTGGTGCTATAATTCTACCAGGTGTAACTATTAACGATGGAGCTATTATAGCTGCAGGAGCTGTTGTCACTAAAGACGTTCCACAAGACTGTCTCGTAGGAGGTGTTCCTGCCAAAATAATTAGAGTGCTTGAACCTCGAAACCAAAGATTAGCTAGAGGATACAGAAAATGAAATTACATATCGGATGTGGGAAGAAATATTTACCTGGCTATAAACATCTAGATATTATCGATTACGATCATGTAGATTATGTTTGTGATGCTAAGCGTCTAAAAATGATAGATGATGAAACAGTTTCTGAAATCTATGCTTGTCACATTCTTGAACACTTCAAACGTAACGAAGTTCTAGAAGTTCTTAAAGAATGGCATAGAGTATTGGTTCCTAATGGACTCATACGTATTTCAGTACCTGATTTTGAGGCCATTGTCGCAGAATATTTAGTCAATGGAGATTTAAATCGACTACAAGGATTATTGTTTGGCGGACAAACTTATGATTACAATTTTCATCATGTGGCTTTTGATTTTACTTCTCTTAAATCGCTATTAAATGAAGCGGGCTTCTATGAGATAAAAAAGTATGACTGGAAAAATTTTTTACCTGAAGGATATGATGATTACAGTCGAGCATATTTACCTCACATGGATTTTGAGAATGGTCGCTTAATGAGCTTAAATCTCCAAGCCAAGAAAAGGAAATGAGGGATAAAATAAGTGATTTTTATAGGACCCGATTTAAGTAATCCACACTCACATTTTAGAACTAATATTATAGATTCCATTGGCAACGGTCATGACCTTATTATTGATCTTTATAATGTAAAGAATAGTGAAGAAATTTATTCTAGAATCCTAGAACATACACAAAAATATAATGAAGAAATCGTTATATATAATGCATACGAAGATGAGAATTTCTTCATTTATTTCAAACAACGATTTCCTAAATTAAAATTAATTACCATATTTTCTGATGATGAATGGAGACATTCAAATTATGATCGTTATTTAGCATTATATTCAGATATTTTTACTATTGCCGTTAAAAAAAATATTAGCGCATACCACTCCTATGGACTTTCAAATGTATATTATATGCAATGGGCCTGTAATCCTAAAAAATATTATCCGATTCCAGGCCTAGAGAAAAAATACAGTGTCACTTTTATAGGCGCTGCTTACGGCAAACGTGTAGAGTATATACGCTATCTCCTAAAAAATAATATTGATATAAAAATATTTGGACCAAAATGGAATCATTACATAGGTTTTTCTAAACATTGGGGAGGTATATTGTCTCATGATAAGATGCTCGAAATTATTAGTCAAAGCAAAATTAATTTGAATTTTCTTTGGACAAGCCGTGATCCCAACCGATCAACTATAAAGGGAAGGACTCTGGAACTTGCTGCATGCAAGGGATTTCAACTTTCTAACTATACAGAAGAGTTTAAAAACTATGGTTTCATTGAAGGGAATCATATTGCAATTTTTAATAATAAAAAAGACTTGTTAGAAAAAATAAATTTTTATCTTACTCACGACGATGAACGAGAAACAATTGCTCAGAGAGCATATAATCATGTACTGAAGAATCATACATGGCAGCATCGCTTTGATGGATTATTTAATTTTTTTTAAAAAGGATCAAGTTTCTAGACATGGCGTTGACCGAAAATTTAAAATATACGTCATTGCTCCTCAACATGTAATCCATAATATCAATATCAATGATAATAGACTTGATATTCAACTTATTACTCCTGATTACAATTGGATCGATTCTTTAGATGAAATAGATGGAGTAATTTATCTAACTAGAGATTCTACATTGAATAATGAAACGCTTTATATGATGGCGTGGGGATTGATTATGGATAATTCTGATATCATCGTGTCAAATTTCTATATAAACTCAGGTAGTGATCGTTATTGGATCCGCTTTAAGGACCTAATAATAGAAAAAAATAGACGACTACTGCGTCTATTGCCAAGCGAGTGTTTTTTATTTGCTGGCAAATATGTTAAACAACATGGTTTGCAATTTTGTGACAATTTAGATCGACTTAAAATATCTTATATTGAATATCCATCTTTTTGGATTAATCTTCCATATTATTACGCTCGTAGATTGCGTTTTCATTTTGCCAATCATGGAGCAGCAGTAGAAAATTTTATAAAGCAATTAAAAAATAAAAGAATTTTAAAAGCTATATCCATGGGAATTGATAAAATATGGCAGTCATATCAATTAAAACGAACTGCTTCTTGATCTAATTAAAATATTTTTTATTTGCTTTTCGTGGAAATTTTATGAAATTCTTTAACTGCAAACTAAAAAAACTGTACGCTAAATACTTAAAACGTGATTACAAGAAAAAAGCATATTATGAGTATATTAAAGCCGTAGGAGAAAAACTTCGTACTAACTATCCATTGCAAAGGAATTCCCTTGTGGTCGATGTAGGTGGATATCCTGGAGATTTTACAGAGGCAATAATAAAAAAATTTGATTGCTGGGTTGAAGTATTTGAACCTATAGAACAATATGCAGAAAATATCAGAAGACGTTTTCATGATAATAAAAAAGTAAAAGTAATTCAGGCTGGACTTGGAGGGACGGAAAAAAAGACATCTATAAGTACTATGGGATCGGCATCCAGTTTATTTCTTTTAAAACCACATAATTCCGTAGAACATATTAAGATACTTTCCATTATAGATTATCTTAAATCAATAAATCGACCAGAAATAGATTTAATGAAAATTAATATTGAAGGCGGTGAATATGAATTATTCAATGCACTTTTAAATTATCCAGATTTGATTTGCAAAATTAGATTTTTACAAATTCAATTTCATGATTTTATTTCTGACGCACAAAAAATGAAAAGTAATATTTGTCAATGGCCCTTTAAAAGTGTACCAGAAATGGCCTCGAAAAGTGTACCACCTTTGGTAGTCGAGTTGGTACCTATCCTTCAAATGATAGGAGGAAGGTACCATGATATCAAAGGAGGTATACATGGACATAAAGGCAATGTATCGTCGGGGCATGAGCATTAGGGCCATTTCGAGGCAATTGGGCATTCACAGGAACACAGTAAAGCGTCATTTGGAATCAGAAACTTTTCCAGAGTATCGGCAACGAAAGCGTAAAGGTTCCATATTGGACCAATATAAGCAGGTGATCGATGATTATCTGGCAGAAGGCGATTACCAGGCCACGTGGATATACGAGCGTCTAAAGGCGATGGGCTATAAGGGTTCGTATAAGACGGTTCAGAAGTATGTGAGGAGAGTTCGTGAGAGGCGAACACGTCTTGCATATATACGTTTCGAGACAGAGCCAGGGTATCAGGCACAGGTGGACTGGGGAGAATTTCAGTTTGGGGGTAAGAGATTTTATGCCTTTGTAATGGTACTCGGTTATAGCCGAGGGATGTATGTGGAATTTGTAAGAGATAGGAGTCTTGAGGTCTTTTTTGACTGTCATATCAGGGCATTTAAGTATTTTGGAGGAGTACCAGAAGAGATCCTTTATGACAACATGAAGCAGGTGGTGATAGAGCGTAAAGGTGGTCATGTAAAGTACAATCTGGAGTTTATGCATTTTGCCAATCACTATGGTTTTACCCCCAAACTTTGCCCACCGTATAGTCCCTGGGTAAAAGGCAAAGTTGAAAGGCCCATGAGCTATATAAGAGGCCGTTTTTGTAAAGGTTATGAATATAGAAGCCTTGGAAGGCTCAATAAAGATATAAGGGTGTGGTTGTATCATACGGCCAACAAAAGACGCCATGGCACCCACAATGAAATCATTCAGGAACGTATTGAACATGAGAGGAAATACTTGGGCAAATTACCACCCAAGGACTTTGACACATCCATCAAGGTATTTCGCAAGGTGTATAAAGATTGTCAGATTTCTTATAATGGCAACAGGTACGTGGTGCCTCATAGTGTCGTGGGCAAGAAAGTGATGTTAAAGATAAAAAATGGTCTTATCCACATCTATCATGATGACCTATTACTTGCTTCATACCCAGAGTCTCATGCAAAGCACGAGGTCATAGGGGATAGACGCTTTTATCACGATCTTATGCACGATACGTCCCAGAAGAGCAGAAAGTACAAAGAGGAGAAGAAAAGAACGACCCTTGGTCTTACAACCAGTTCCCTCTATCCCCAAGTAGAATACAGGCCCCTTTCAGAGTATGAACGCCTTATTCCTGGAGGTGCCCCATGGAACAACTAGTATATGAACGCCTTCAGGAGAATCTTAAAAGGCTCAAACTCAATCGCATACAAGAGGTCCTAGAGACAGTAGAAGCTAATAGCAAGAAGAACAAGAGTTCCTATCTTTCTTTTCTGGACCATCTTTTGGAAGAGGAAGTTGCCGCACGTGAGAAACGCCGCATTCAGACAGCTATGAAGACAGCAGGATTGCCAGCAGCAAAGACCATAGAAGAATATGATTTTTCCTTTCACCCCAATCTGGACAAACAAGAGGTAATGGAGCTTTTTGATCTCTCCTTCATTACCAGGCATGAGAATGTGATATTTCTTGGGCCACCAGGAGTGGGTAAGACCCATCTTGCCATAGCGCTTGCCATAAAGGCGTGTCACCATGGCTTTAAGGTGTATTTTACAACCATGGATACCCTTATTAAGAAACTGAAAGAAGGCGCTACAAAACAAAAAGCCTATCTCAACTCCAGCTTAGTAATCGTAGATGAAATAGGCTATTTGCCAGTAACCCAGGAAGAGGCCTACTTATTCTTCCAGTTCGTCTCACACCGTTACGAACGTAGCTCAACCATAATAACATCCAACAAGAGCTTTGGGGATTGGCAGGAACTCTTTGGTGACCCTGTGATAGCAACAGCAATTCTGGACCGGCTTCTCCACCACTCCAAGGTAATAAACATAAAAGGCCACAGCTACCGGCTAAGAGGGCATTCATTCATAAAAAACTTAAAAGGTGAACACAAAGAAAAGGCTTGAACGTGAATAATTTCTATGTCAATAATAATAAAGGTGGTACACTTTTCAGTTTCCAAAAATGGTACACTTTTAGGCGTCCATTAACAGTAATATTCAAAGACGGCTTTCAAAGACTCACAAATTAATGTAGAATTTTCCATTTATTTGGGAAAGTTGGGAGAAAATAGACTGACCAAATCACTCTTTTGAGAATGATCGCATGGTTGATTTGATTCATATAGGTGATTATAAAACGGGTACTAGTTGGTGGCAGACTAAAATCTTACCGATTCATCAAGAGATATATTATCTAGATGATCCCTCTAAGCATCCAGATGTGGTTCACCTCATGCATCTCCTTATAGATTCAAGAGATCTAGATTTTGATGAAGTTTATTTGCGAGAAAAATTTAGCCAAATCTTAAGTAAAATTAACCTCACCAACCAAAAAGTAGTAATTTGTCGAGAAGCTTTGTCTGGATCATTTCCCACTGGAGATAATGCTGCAAGAATAGCTTATAGACTGAAGGCTGTCTTTGGTAGTACCAAAATATTGATTGTAATTCGAGAGCAGTTTTCTATGTTAAAATCCATATATAGTCAATACATTAAAATGGGGGGAACTCTATCATTCAATGATTTTGTTTACGATCCAATTGTCTCTCCTGGCCTAATTGAAAGATTAAAATACCACAAAATTATACAAAAATATATTGAACTATTCGACAACCATAATGTAATGATTGGATTATTCGAAGATTTTAGATTAGACAATATAGGCTTTGCAAATAAAGTATTTGATTTTATTGGATGTAATAAAATTAATCAAGAATGTGCAGAGTTAGTTAAAGTCAATCGTTCATTAACGAAAATTGGCCTTGAAATTCAACGTATTATTAATCATTTTTTACGAAATCATTATAATCCAAGAAAATCTTTTTTTCCACTGTCAAAAATAATTACTTATCTCCTGCCTTCAAAACTTAAACAGCGAATTTTAAAATCGGTCCAAAATAGATTAATCTATTCAAAAGAAGTTTCTAATCAAATATTATTACAATATGCAATTGATTTTGCGATAACAGTATATATTTCAAAACTGTGTGAATATTTTCAATTTGGTCCAAAACTAACTGTGCCTACTGATATAAAAAGAAGGCTAAGTGATGAATTCGCGGGATCAAATAGAATTTTATTAACAAAATATGGCCTTCCAGTTGACAAATTCGGATGGGTACTATGAAACAAATAGCCTTTACTGTACCTAAGCCCTTTCAAAATAACCGGCTTTTTGATATTGATGCAGCTCGAGATAGGTCTTTAGAACGATTTGTCCTCCTAAAAAAAATTTTAGAATCACATGGACTTAGGTGCACTACTTTTGATGCATGCTCAATAACAGCCATAGATATCTTAGTAATTTTAGATATTCATCTTCACTTACGGCAGATATTTAAAGCAATTAAATACAATCCTTCCATAAAGCTTATCTATATAGCTACAGAGCCACCTTTAATTTACTGTCTTCATGATAACAACATTCTTGGAGCAATGCCATTTGACCGAGTTTTATATTGGAATGATGATTATGTAAAACAATACGCAATTGGCGTTAAATGCAATATTGGACAACCAATAATTTCTCAAAATACTATTCCTAACATCCCCTTTAATAAAAAAAAATTTTTAGTTGCAATTTATTCGAACAAACTCATTAAACATAAAATGGGATTATACGAGGAACGACTAACAGCATTCGATTTTTTTTATCACAAACCCGAAGAATTCGACCTCTACGGTAGAGGCTGGGAGAATTCAAAACGTCCCTCAGTATTGGCATCATACAAAGGTAAATGTATATGCAAAAAAGACGTTTTAAAAAATTATAAATTTGCTCTGTGTTATGAAAATTCTCGTTATCCCTATTACATAACAGAAAAAATATTTGATTGCTTCGCAGCTGGAACCGTTCCTATATATTTGGGAGCGCCTAATATTCAAAACTTTATTCCAAAATCATGTTTCATTGATCTGCGTGATTTTAAAGACTATGATGAACTCTATCATTATCTAATATCAATGAAGGAATCAGTTTATAATTCATATCTTCAAGCTGTAAAAGATTTTATCCAATCTCCTATCTACCATCAATTTACATCACAGGGTTTTGCTGAACTGGTTTCAAATCAGATTTTTACATTACTAAATGAACCCAAACACAGTCGTTCTCTTTCTTATTATTTACATGCTTTTTCAAAAATTGTACTGAGCAATCCGGTATTATTTTTGAAGAATTTTCGTAGCTGTAGACAGTTCCTCATTGATTTAATTATCTCATGGAAAAGTATATGAAACAATGTTCCAGTCCTATTAGTGTAGTAATGTCTGTCTTTAATGGACAACGTTATCTCAGAGAAGCAATTGACAGCATACTAGACCAGAGTTTCGCTGACTTTGAATTCATAATTATTGATGATGGATCAACAGATAACACTTCTAAAATAATTTTAAGCTACACTGATCCTCGTATTCGTTTTATTAAACAGAAAAATATGGGATTAGCAGCTGCTCTCAATAGAGGTATCAAACTATCGAATGGCAAGTATATTGCCCGCATGGACGCAGATGATATAAGTTTACCTTGTCGCCTTGAGAAACAATATCAATTCATGGAAGAAAATCAACACATTTTAGCACTCGGATCTGCAGTAGAACTCATAGATATGAACGGCACTCATATCTGTTATGCATCCAAAAGCACATCATATTCAGAATTAAAACGACAGCTACCTTCTACTCCATTTGTGCACCCTACGGTTATGTTTCGCAGGCAGGTATTCTTTCAGGCTGGAGGATACCCAGAATCATTCAAGTGGGGCGGAGAAGATACTGTTTTATTCAACAAAATGGCCCAAATGGGTCAAATATCCAATTTATCAGAACCACTGCTAAAATATAGAATAAGTCCTTATGCCTCCACACGCTATACTGTAAAATATCGTAATATGCTTGAGAAACTAACTATCAAGGCTGCAAATGGACTACCGATATCAAAAGATGAGTTTGAACAACTGAAGGATGCGAACAAAAAATTATCACTAAAGACTAAATGGTATATTTATCATTTAGAACTTTCCATGAAGTATTTATGGTACAGCCGAAAGCCCAAATTGGCTCGTTCACACCTATTAAAGGCATTGCATTTTAATAAATGTAGTTTAAGTGCTTTGACGCTACTATGCCTTAGTTTTTTGCCACCTAACTATGCACAATCAATATGTAAAACTATGTATAATTTTTTTCAAAAAATTTATTCTTTTAATCGCTAGCAAATTATATGAATAATATATATTAAATCTTAAAGCTTAATCAGCTTCTTATAATAATTACCAATTTTAATAAGAATTTTTTCAGGCATCAAACTGAGAATGAGACAAAATAATGTATAGAAGCTAGTTTTATATTTTAATGAATTATATAAATCTCGTCGAGCATCTTTTATTTGTACCATATATAAGTAATATTGGCCCCAGTACCGATAAGCCTCTGCCATAATTATTTTTTCTTTTCCAGCATATAGATCAGGAGCTCGCTTAAATGCCTTTTCAATTATATTAAAATAATCTGATCGCATTTGTTTAAGTGATTGCCTAGTTGAATAACTCCTATCACGTTTGTAGACTATCACCAAAGGTTCGGGGATTTCAACTAATTTTGACACCTCTTTTAATCTTATCCAAAGATCTTGATCTTCTCTAGTTCTCAAAGATTCGTCAAAACCACCAACCTTATCCAAAAAAGATTTTCTACAAACTGTTGATGACGTACACTGTAAGGGATTTGGCCAAAATATAGTATGCCATTTATTACGACTAGGAGAATAATAATTCCGTATTACTTCGTTTCCTCTATTGTCTCTCAATATAGCCCAAGTAAATATTAGACCTATTTTTTCATCCTTTTTAAATTGATCAATTACCTTTTTTAAATAGCCGGGTCGCCATTCGTCATCTGCATCCAAAAATGCAATAAACTCCCCCTTGGCCATAGTAATCCCTAAATTACGTGCAGCAGCAGGGCCCGCATTTTTCTGAAAAAAATATCGAACAGAAGAGGAAGGGCTTGACCTCACAATCTTCTCTGTGTCGTCAGTTGAACCATCGTCAACTATTATTATTTCTAGAGGCACTTCCACTTGTTTCAAAGCAGAATAAATAGCCCTATTTATTATAGAGCCGTTATTATATGTTGGAATAATAACGCTCACCATTATGAAATACCTTATTGAATAGCCTTATTCATTTTAAAATCACTGGTAGCCAACTATTTTTTTACACAAGGTTCTTTTCTGCATGGAGGCTAAAAACAAAAATATATAAGTTTATCCCAAAATGTCTTTTTCAAAATTAATCGCAATTTATTATGGTCTTAGCATATATATTTTTGTACTGCCGAGCTGTATTTTCCCATGTCAGTCCCCATTTAATCATCATATTTCTTCCTCGTGCCCCAAAAATCATAAGTTTTTTGGGATCATTCAATATAGCCTTTAAAGTATCTACAAGTCCTTTCACGTCTCCCGGTTTAAATAGCCATCCATTCACTCCATCTAAAACCAATTCATTGGTACCTTCAATGTCTGTAGCAATAACTGGTAGTCCTGCTGCCATTGCCTCTAGCACCACACTTGGTCTGCCTTCTGAGTAGCTGGGTAAAACCAAGCAATGTGATTGAGCCATACATCTTGGAATACGATCCGGTTCCACTGATCCTAGAAATGTAACTCTATCATTCACTTTATTATCCAAACAAACCATCTCCAATTTTTCGCGCTCTGGCCCATCACCTACTATTGTGATTTCCCAGTTATCAATATTTTTTAATCTACAAAAGGCTTTGATAAGTAAATCCACCCCTTTAACAGGAATTAACGATCCAACATATAAAAATTTTATCGATTGTCCTAAGGTTTCAAAAGTGGGATTAACGGAAAAAAAATCCTCACTCACGCCATTTGGGATGAAACATATTTTCTCTGAATATTGTGGGAAATGGACCTTTAATCTATTGGAAATTGTTTGACTGACCCCAACGATAACAGATGAATCCAAGAGCGTTTTTTTCTGAATGTATCTATACAATTCGTTTCCTTTGGCGAGATTAAAATCTGAACCATGTATTGTGGTAATAATCGGCCGTCGTTTAAATAAGGAAGTCAGGGAAGCTAAAAATCCTGAAATAGACCAATGAGCATGGATTATGTCATGTGAATTAGATAACTTGAGAATGTTAAACCACATAGAAACTAAAAAGGTAGGCAGAAGAAAATACATCACGCGATTTTTTCTTAACGCCTGAGGGACACCTCCTGGTCTTTGTGCCAATAGTTGCAATTTTTTTGGAGCATAACGGCATCGGACTACTTTTATATCTTCAGGCCAAGCTGATTTTAAAATACCATCTGGGGTAAGAACCGTACAGGAAACATCTCTTGTTTTTTCTAGTTCCCGTACCAATCGCAGAATAAAAGGTCCTGCAGTATCTTTTGAATGGGAGGGAAACGATGTGGTTATATGGAGAACTTTCACTTTCTCATTTCAACTCTTTATTGTAATCCATGTCGAACCACATGGCAAAAAAGAGTGACTGAAGGCCTGAGATGAAAAGAAAGGCTGCAAACAAGGCACTCGTTTCATTCACTGGCCCCACCATTAACCTATGACCTATTAGATACAAGCCAAACAAAAAACCAGAAGGTGTGAGAGTCAAGCCCATAAGATAGAAGAAAACCAATGGATGAAAATCCTGCACAACATATTTAAAAAAAAGTCTTCTGAAAAAGCCTCTCAACAACAAAACAGGGATGGTAAATAATACTTTTCTTAGTTTAATACCTGATTTTTCACCAATATTGTAAACAGGGCGAACAGGTACATCACGCACCCTCATATTAAGTTCATTTAATCGAATTAATATGTCATTTGGCATCCCATAACGCTTATAAATTTTATCTAAGTCCAGAAGCTCTAGGGCTTCAAGGGATATTGCAGTATATCCTGTTTGAGAGTCAGCAATGTGCCAATAACCTGATGCGATTTTAGTCAAAAGAGAAAGAAAAGAATTGCCCAAGTATCTGTATTTTGGCATTACTTTCCAGGCTTCACCATGAAACAGCCTATTCCCCTTAGTATAATCTGCCTCGCCTCTAGCAACTGGCCTCACAATATTGGGAAGATCCGCCGGATCCATCTGTGCATCTCCAGCCATTACTGCGGTAACATCTATCTTTTTTCCTCTGGCCCATTTATATCCTGTTACAATGGCTCCACCAACTCCTTGATTTTCTTGATGTTCAATTAATGTGATCTTTGGATTCGTGCTTTGGTATCTTTTTACTATTTCCTTAGTATTATCTCTGCTACAATCATCTACCACAATAATGTGGTCAACAAATTCGGGCATTGTCTCAATTACTTTACCTATAAGTGCAGATTCATTATATGCAGGAATAACAACCGCTATGCTCTTACCTTCAAACACGGATCTACCTCATGAATTGCTAATCTAATTTTTTATTTTTTTGGTATTCAACATCTTTTTTCTAGCAAACAAGAATCCTATTGTCTTTTAAAGTGTATCTCCTTGAACTTCCCATATTTGATGGGAAGGTGTCATAAGGCGAACTGGTTTAAAATATTTGGGATCATATGTATGCCTTAAAAACAATGTATTAAATACAGAATTGGCAATATTAAAGTCCATAAGCGCTCCAAAACCAGCTGGCATGAATACCTCGAAATCAGCTCCACTCTTGTGTGAATAAACCATTTTTTTTGGCTTTTTGCCTCCAACTATTATTAATTGTTTTAATAGTATGTTACGTTCATTGTATTTTAAAATACCTTGATCAATATCAATCATAATAGCAGGGCCTACGATCTTATTATCTCTAAGTTTCAAATTGTAAAATGCTCTATATACAGGATGAATTCCCTCTCGATTCATTACATCCCATGATCCTAACCAAAACCACCAGTAACTCGTTACAGTGAGTCTCCAATCTAAATAAAGGTAAACAGGCCGTCTCTTTTTAGGGAAGAAGAAAGTAAGCCACTTTTCAGGTGAAAGGCCTGCATTGTTCAATAGTTCCCTGGCCTCATCTGGACCAGAAGCCAATATCTCTTTCATTAATCTTTGTCCCCTGGCTATATCTCCTCCAAGTGCGGAATAGAACTTATGGACTCCATTAAATCCGTTTGCCGCATAAAAACACATAAAATTTGCAGCAAGTCTTTGACTATTAGTGGCCAATGGTATGCCGTTATAAGATGATCTCTCTCCACCATGAATAGTTCCGTCTCCAACGGTTCCACGTCTTGCCCAGTACACAATGGGATAGCCATGATCCCACCATGCCCAGAGAATAGCATCTTTGGGGGTATGTTCACCTGCGTATACAAAACCATCAATAAGGTGAGGCGGCTCCTTTGGCCAAAAGGTTTTATTCATATCTTTTAAAAATAATGGCCAGGCTAACAATATCACTATAGCAGGTGCCAATAAGGCCATAATTACATTTTTTTCTTTTAACCGCCATAATTCGCAAATAAGAAATCCCAGGCCGAGTGCTGTTACTGGCGCAAGAAAAATAAGAAATCTTTTTGCAGTAAAGAAAGACAGTGCCGCCAGAATAATAGGTACTGATAAAAAAAGACTATCTTTAGGGCGCTTGTAAAATAACCACAAAAGACCTGCTACAGATAGGAAAAAAGCTGGTTTATTGCCTGTTGTTTTTAGGACAACTTCGTTAAAACTCGGAATGGCCTGTTCAGAGATAGTAGCTCCAATCTCTGGCCAAATACCTGCTACCTTCTTAGTCGTAATATAATGATAAACCCCTAAAACTTGTTTTATGATCCTTATAGGGAGGTCAAAGCCCTGCCAAAATAAAATTCCCAAAAGGCCTACCCCTATTACACTTAAAAAAATCATAAGTTCTCGTTTTGTCTTAGATCTATAGAAAAAGATCAAGGCTACAGAAAAAGGGACAAATGAAATCACTGTAGTGACTGCAGGAGTGGAATCCCACCAAAGGAGAAAAAGGGCATAAACTGTTAAACCAAGGATAAAATATATGTATCTTTTATTTGAATGAGTCTTTGCAAATAGAAGGAAACAATATGTTACCCCAGTGGCCCAAGTGACGTTCATACAGTCAGTATCAAACCAACCCACACTACTCCTATAAAGATAGTAATGAGAAAGTAGACCAAATAAGGTGGCAGTTAAGGCCATAATCGGGCCACCGTAAAACCGTCCAAGCCCGTATAATGGAATTGCTAATAAGAGCCCTAGAAACGCAGGAAGTACAGCCCCTATCCAATTGAGTGACCAACCAGTTAGGATAGAAGTGTAGGCACCAATAGTTGAAAGTAATGGAGGGGGCATGCGGCGTTTAACACCTGTGGGTACGTCTCTATTATAGTCAACCTTTGTATAAGTACCGTCTACTATATCCTTTGAGAGACTTAGATAGTAATATCCATCGAAGGTAGTAAGTAGGGGTTCACCTTTATACATGGCAATATTTGGATTTGCTTCCCAATCCCTCAAGTCCTCAAGCCTAACCACAAGGCCTACAATAATTATAAGGATTATGGCTAAAGCTTCCTTCCATGTGGCATAGGAAAAAATTCTTTGAAAAAAACCGTTAAAGGACGAGGTGTCTACAGCCCCTGATTGGGCTTTTGATTCTGAGATCTCAATTTTTGATTCATTGGCATGCTTACCACTTTTTAGTCTTTTATTCCTCTTTTTTGCCATGGATTTACCTCTAGATTCTTCCTCCATCCCAATAATGTTTACAGATGACCTTCACAAAAAACAAAAAAATTTTACACGTTAGTTTAGGTATGTCTAGTCCGAAAAAGGAGCCCACAATCTTTTCCGATCTGGGGATATTCAAGGAGGGGAGTTAGAGGCATCCTATTTTGCCCCTACCCCCTGATAATGCAGATTTATAAAATTGGCCAATATTATTGAGGTGATATTCGCGATTTCGTTAAAAACAGAAGAACAGAATTTAAGACAATCTTTAAACTAGTTACTCAATCCTTTTCAAAACAGACCGTGCATGGGCTTCAAGGCCTTCTGCCCTTGCAAGTCTTGCCACATGGGGTCCATCCTTTAAGAGTGCTGAACGGGAATAAGAGATCACGCTAGAGCGTTTTAAAAAGGTATCTACACTAAGTGCTGATGAAAAACGAGCGGTCCCCATTGTAGGTAATACATGGTTTGGACCTGCTATGTAATCTCCAACGCTTTCCGGGGTATTTGCCCCAAGGAATATGGCCCCCGCATTCTTTATTTGCGTAAGGAGTTCCCATGGTTCTTCTACATAAAGTTCAAGGTGTTCTGGGGCGATTTCATTAGATACCCAAGCTGCTTCAATCAGGTCGTGGACCAATATTAAGACACCGTTAGATTTCAAAGATTCTCTACAAATCTCTTTCCTGGGAAGGTCCCTAAGTTGTTCTTCAAGACAACTTTTCACACTAGCCAAAAGGGACTCGTCAGTAGTCACCAAACAGCACATCGCCATAGGATCATGTTCTGCCTGAGAAAGAAGATCTGCTGCTATTAATTCGGGATTTGCACTCGAATCTGCGATGATTAGGACCTCACTGGGCCCAGCAATCATATCTATCCCAACAAGGCCCGATACAAGCTTCTTTGCAAGGGTAACAAATATATTTCCAGGACCAACGATGACATCTACCGGATCAATAGAGTCGCTTCCATATGCGAGGGCAGCAATGGCCCAGGCACTTCCAACCTTATATATTTCATCCACCCCTGCGATTTTGGCAGCAACCATGAGGTACGGACTGATACCACCCTTCTCATCAGGCGGGGTAACCATAGCTAACCTTTCCACTCCTGCGATTTTGGCAGGAATGGCATTCATAAGTACTGTTGAAACGAGAGGAGTTGTACCCCCTTTTCCTCCAGGACAATAAAGGCCAGCAGAGCCCACAGCTCTCACCATCTGGCCCATTATGGTTCCATCTTCTCTTGTAATGAACCAAGATTTTGGAAGCTGTTTTTCGTGAAATGCCCTGATATTTTTTGCTGCCAATTTTAGGGTTTCAACAAATTCAGCCTCGCAGTTGGTTATTGCGGCTTCAATAGCTTCTTCTTCTACTTTTAGCTGTTCAAGAGTAAAACTAGGGCAGTCAAATTCCCTAGTATATGCTAAAAGGGCCTCATCGCCCCGTTTTTTTACATCCTCTAGGATCTCTTCAACCTTTTTTTCAAGAGAACGATCTGTAACCTGAAAACGCCGGACAAGATCTTTAATAAGTTCAATATCTCTACCCTGAGTAAGCTTAATTTCCCTCATATGTCTTCACCTGTAAGAAGCTATCAAAACGTTTTCATACAAAATACTAGCCTCTCATGGCTGGCGCAAGGAGCCAGCACATGAGAGGCCCTGTTGTCATTTTTTTAGTCCATTACTCAAGCCGAATCACAACGTATCTTGTAAATTGCCCATCGGTAAGCCTCAAAAGCACCCTGTGCTTTGACTTACGGAGGGCGTTCATACATTGGGCAACTGTCTTGACTCTGATCCTATTGACCTCCTCAATTAAATATCCAGCCCTTATTCCAGCACTTTCAGCCGGACTTCCAGGTTCTACCTCGGACACGAGAACTCCCTGGCCTTCTTTGTATCCGAATTGCTCTGCTAGCTCTGGAGTGAGATCCTGGAGACTAAGCCCTAATTTCTTTAGGATTCCTTTTCTGACTCCCGCAACAGTAGTCTCCCCTGGTTTTTCGCCAATCTTAACCACAAGGAGTTTCTTTTCGCCATCTCTCAGCACAAGGAGCCTTACTCTAGTGCCTGGTGGGGTGAGGGCAATCTTATTCCTAAGTTCTCCAGCGTCTTTCACCTTCTGGCCATTTAACTGAAGTATAATGTCTCCTTGTTTGAGCCCCCCTCGTTTTGCCGGGGAATCCTCTGAAACCTCTGCAACAAGCACGCCCTCTGGCTTTTCCAAGCCAAAGCTCTTGGCTAGGTCTTCGTCAACCTCCTGGATTACAACCCCTAGCCAACCGCGAACCACCTTGCCCTTCTCTATGAGCTGTTTCATCACAGCCTTTGCCATATTTATAGGAATGGCAAAACCAATACCCATATATCCGCCACTTCTAGAAAATATGGCTGTGTTCATTCCAATGGCCTCACCGCGAATATTTATAAGTGGCCCACCGGAATTTCCAGGATTAATGGCTGCATCGGTCTGAATAAAGTCTTCATAGTCATTTATTCCTATCCGATTCCTGCCCTTGGCGCTGACCACTCCCACTGTGACAGTCTCGCTTAGGCCAAAGGGATTTCCAACAGCAATGACCCACTCACCTACTTTTACTTTGTCTGAATCCCCAAGAGGAAGGACTGGAAGATCGTCATCTGCATCAATCTTAATGACTGCGACATCTGACTGTGGATCAGTACCCACAACCTTTGCCTTAAATTCCCTTCCATCAAATAGCTTTACCTCAATGAGGTCTGCATCACCTACCACGTGATTATTGGTAAGTATGTAACCCCTCTTATCTACGATAAATCCTGAGCCCTGCCCCCTTTGCTTAAACTTCCTTTTAGGTTGAGGCCTGTGGTACCTGGGGCCAAAGAATCTTTCAAAAAATGGATCATTAAAGAAATCAAAGGGCTCCATGAAATTGAATGGACCTTGAGTTCCCCTACTTTCAATAGTTTTCTCCACCTTTATGAAGACTACTGCTGGCCTGGCCTTTTGAACTACCTTTGCAAAGGCCTTTGCCGTCCTATCAAGTAAAATAATGTCTGGATCAAGAGTCTTTGCAGAAACAGGGGAATAAAAGGCGGATAAAATGAAAATACTCAACAAACAATACAACAATGCCAAACCCTTATGGGTGTCCCTGTACGCCATTAGCTAGTTCTCCTCCTTTATTTTTTTATAACTAAGTAGTTACGGCTTCTTCTCTAGTAGCCATCAGTTCTCATTTAAAACAAGCCTTTTAAATTCTTCTTCACTCATAACTTCCTGCACTAAAAGTTTTTCAGCCACACGCATAAGTGCATCCTTATGATTCTCGACGATCTCCCGTGCCCGTTGCTGTTCACTTTCAAGGAGTAGACTCACCTCCTTATCCACCTTAGACATAAGCTCTGGACTCATCTGCCTAATCTGTTCTCCAAAGCCAGGCATTTTTAAATAAGGAGATGTCTCCCTGGTTAACGCAAGAGGGCCTACTTCTTTACTCATACCAAACCTACACACCATACTCCGTGCAATCTCCGTAGCCACTTCAAGGTCGTTTTGAGCACCAGAACTCACTTCACCCAACACCACTTCTTCTGCAATCCTTCCACCTAGACTCACACATATCTTGTCTTCTAACTCACTTTTAGTGAGAAGAAAATGTTCTTCCTCTGGTAACTGCAATGTATATCCAAGGGCTGCCTTGCCCCTTGGTATAATAGAGATCTTCGTAACAGGCGGGGCATTTGGACAATAGAATGCAACAAGGGCATGGCCCGCCTCGTGATAGGCCACACGCCGCCTTTCCTTTTCACCAAGGCGCCTCGATTTTCTCTCTGGACCAGCCATGACCTTTTCCACAGCATCTTCAAGGTGAGCCTGCTCAATCACTGTGGCCTCCTGCCTTGCTGCGAGAAGAGCTGCCTCGTTCATCAAATTCGCTAGGTCAGCCCCAGAAAATCCTGGTGTCCTAAGAGCAATTTTGCGAAGATCAACGTCTGGAGCCAAGGGTTTTCCTCTGGCATGGACATTTAAGATTGCCTCACGTCCCTCAACATCCGGGGCATCCAAAACTACCTGTCTGTCGAATCTCCCTGGTCTCATGAGGGCTGGGTCAAGTACCTCAGGCCTATTTGTAGCTGCCAGAAGAATTACACCAATATTTGGCTCAAAACCGTCCATCTCAACCAAGAGCTGATTTAGGGTCTGCTCCCGCTCTTCATGACCACCTACGGAAAATCCTCCAGATCTGAATTTTCCTATGGCATCGATCTCATCTATGAAAATGATACAGGGGGCATTTTGTTTAGCCTGATTAAAAAGATCTCTAACCCTTGCCGCTCCGACTCCTACAAACATCTCTACAAATTCAGATCCAGAGATACTGTAAAATAGCACCCCTGCCTCTCCTGCAAGGGCCCTTGCAAGCAGGGTCTTTCCCGTACCAGGTGGTCCCAAAAGCAGAACGCCTTTTGGAATCTGGGCCCCTAATTTTCTGAATTTTTCTGGCTTTTTTAGAAATTCCACTACTTCTTTAAGCTCTTCTTTTGCCTCGTCACAGCCCGCAACATCATCAAAACGGATACCGGTATCCTTTTCCATTGCAATCTTTGCCTTGGACTTTCCAATGGAAAGGAGCCCGGCCCCCGGTCTTCCCATAGACCTTATAAGGAAAAACCAAAGTGCCACCCAAAAGAGAATAGGCACAATGGTACTCCAGAATACTTGGCTTATCAGACTCTCCTGGACTCCGGTATAATCAACATTGTGCTTATCAAGAAATTCCACGAGTTTTGGATCCTCAACGCGTACTGTCCTAAAAAGAATTATCTGCTTCTGTCTTCCATATTCATCGCGGAGCCGTTTTACAATTACATCAAGAGATGCCTTGCCATTATCAATGCCTTCCTCAATGCGCCTGATACTGTCTCTAAGGCGTTCAAGTCCACCGATTGGCCCAGTATAGGCAAGTCCCTTAATCTCATTTTTATTGATCGAGGCGAAAAGGACCCTTTGCTCCTTAACAAGATACTTAAACTGGGCATAAGGGATCTCCTTGGTCTGCAAATGGACCATGAGTTGAGGCAAGCCAAGAATAAGGGCAAGGCCAATCAACCAATAAAGGGTGGAGAAGATTAACTTTCGTTTTTCTTTTGGAATCTTTACCATCTGAACCCTTTAATGTCCTCTTGGCATTCCGTGACCCCCACCATGGAAACCATGGGGACCTCCCATACCAGAAGACCTTGGAGGTTCTATCTTGATCTCATCAAGGACCTCTTTATTTATCTTTACACTATATTTCTTTTCTACATCAGCAAGGAGTTTTTCCAACATTTCACGCTTCTTTTCCTGAAGAGCCCTTTGCCTTACAAAACTCTTCACATCCTCTAAGGGCTTTACCTGAGCGGCCTTTTTGTCTTCTACCTGGATCAAGTGCCATCCAAATATGGTCTTTACAGGATCACTTATCACCCCTGGCTCTAAAGAAAAGGCGACCTTCTCAAATTCTGGTACCATTCGACCCTTTCCAAAGTATCCAAGCTCGCCTCCCCTGTCCTTAGTGCCAGGATCATCGGAAAACTCCTTTGCAAGCTTTGCAAAATCTTCACCTTTTTCTGCACGAGCCTTTATATCTAGAGCCTTTTTCTTGGCCTTTTTCCATGCATCTTCATTGGCTCCTGCAGGCACCTTTACGAGGATATGCCTTGCCTTTACCTGTTCCCTTTGGGTGAATTGGTCTTTATGCTTTTCATAATATGCCTTAACCTCTTCGTCGCTAATGGTTACCTTATCTTCTATAAATCTTTTAGAAAATTCCTGGGCCAATAGGGCATTTTTAAGATCTTCAAGTCTTTTCTTAACTTGTGGATCTTGATCCAACTTCATTTCTCTAGCCTTTAAGGCCATAAGGGTAATCTGGACCCACCGTTCCAAAAAACTTTCTCTAAATTGCTTATTAGAGGCTATAGCCATCTGAAATTGAGGGGGAAGGGTCTTGACCTGTTTTTCAAAGTCATCCACAGTGAGTTTATATGGCCCAACCTGGGCTATAACCTTGTCTGAAACAGACTTTGCTAAGGATGTATTCGCGGCGATGAAGATAGAAAAAATCATGGCAAAAATCATTTTGGTGTTCATTAAAATTCTCCTTTCTAAACTAATAATTAATCGTTGTTAATGGTTATTAGTAGTTATTCATTGTTATTAATACTCATACCCACAAAACCCAAGAAAGCTAACTCAACTAGTAATATCCAATGCACCGATAAAAACTGAACAGTGGTAAAAACATCACGAATACTAAATTTCACCGAATAACTACTTAATAACCACCCAACAACTACAAACAACCCATTATCACTGTCTTCTCAGGATAAACTCCTGGAAGGACAGTGGCATTAGGGGCAACCATGGAATTCATGCCAAGAATTGTCCCGGGATTTGTCACAGAGTTGCAACCTGTCTGTACTGAATCTCCTAAAATGGCGCCTAGTTTTCTCCTATTTGTTTCGATCCTATCTTCACCGCACTTTAAGACTATATTTTTTCCATCCAACCTCAAATTAGCAAGCTTAGTACCAGCTCCAAGGTTGACACAATTTCCAAGGATACTATCCCCGATATAGGCGAAATGACCAGCCTTTGCGCCATCTAGGAATATAGAATGTTTTACCTCTGTAGTATGACCGACCACACACCCTCTTCCAAAATAACAATCTCCTCTTATGTACGCCCCTTGACGCACTTCAGTCCTTTCAGCCACAATCGTTGGACCTTTTACAAAGGCTCCTGATTCAATTACGACTCCACGCCTTATTTCAATATCTCTATCAGCAAAGGTAACACCTGCAGCAATAAAAGATGCCTCCTCAATCAACTCACCATCTACAAAGATCTCGATTTTTCCCTTTGCCCCAATATTCAGCTCATACCCATCTGTAAGCCAACCATTAGGTAAGATGACCACGGGAGCTTGAGTAGGAACAAACGGTTTAATAAAATCAGGGACATTAGGCTTTATATGTCCACGGACAGCATCTTTTAAATTATTTAAGGCATTCCATACAGGATCATTATTTACTAGGAGGTCCGATATAATAGGATCTGCTTCACCTTTGAAAGCAAAAAATACCCTTGGCTCAAATTCTCTCATAGTCACAACCCCTCACAAAACTCAAAATGAGGAGCGGCGCTTACACAGTGGCTTTGTTTTATCTAAATCCTGCAATTGGCGAGTTTGCCCAAGATGCAAGGCGGAAGGGGCGCAGACGTACTCAGGTACTTCAAGCCCCTGACAACGCAAAGACCCGGGTAAAATCGCCAATCCCAAAGGGCGGTAAAAGGGGGCAAAAAACACTGCCCTAAAATTCATCGAAAAAGTAAATTCTACAGATGAATTTGTTTTGTGCAACTTGCCATTATAATGTTCAAAATTCATTTTTGCCCCTTTTTGCCGTGCAGGATTTAGGTTTTATTATTCCTGATCCTCAATAGCATCCCTTAAAAGACGAATGGCAATTTCAATATCATACAGGTGTGCGGGAATGTTAAATTTTTTTGCTTCTAGTATTGCTGAATAAGGCACCCACCCATGCTCATCCCAAAGAGACGGATCATCATCGTCAAAAGGCCTAAATTCCACCTCTTCAGGGGTAAGTCTTACGTACATTTTTAATTTTTTATTCCCCAGAACAGGATAATAAAAAAGCCCCTTTTCGTCTTGCACTGTTTACTCCTTTAAAAAGGAATGATAAATGAAACATTGTATAATGCAAGTATAAACTGAGGATCAGGCTTGTAAACAGTGAGACCTAAAACTAAAGACATGGAATGCCCCATAGGAAGATTTGATTGTCGGCATCTCGAACGCCTTGAATCCGTAGAAGCAGAGCTCAAGAGGCTTAAGGAGGAATTAAGGCTCGATGCACTGACAGGGCTACATACATATGCTTTTTTTGTAGACTCTCTGACCAAAGAAATGGAAAGGACCAGACGCACAGGCCTCCCGACATCACTGATCATGCTTGATCTCGATCACTTTAAAAGCATTAACGATACCTTTGGTCATGAGGCTGGAAATGTTGTCCTAAAGGGGGTAGGCCAAATCCTTTCGAACAACGTCAGGAACCTCGATATCCCTTGTAGGTATGGTGGCGAGGAATTTGCCATCATCTTACCGGGAACCTGGCTCGGGCAGGGGGTAATGCTCGCAAATAGGCTAAGAAAAATCCTTAAAGAGACCACTTTTTCCTTTAAAGGGAAGCCGATACCCATATCCGGTAGTTTCGGTGTAGATACATATCATCCCCATGAAGTCATAGACGCAGCAGAATTTATACACAGGACTGATCTTCATCTATTAAAGGCAAAGGAAAAGGGCAGAGACAGAGTTTGTTTCCCCACTGATGATGTTTTTACAGACGCAGAGGTCAGCCCCAAAGAACGTATGGCACTTTTCAACAAAGACTAGGGAGATCTGAACGGGAGAAGATCCTATGAAGACATTCAAATCTGTCCCTTGGGAACAGGTAACATTTATTGCAGATCTGCACATACATTCAAAGTTTAGTCGAGCTACTAGCCAGGAAATGACCCCGGCAAGGCTCAATGAATATGCAAAATTAAAAGGCATAAAGGTAATGGGCACAGGCGACTTTACCCATCCCCTTTACCTCAAAGAGCTAGAGGAGTCCTTGGAGAAGGCCCCTGATGGTTTCTATTGCCTGAAAGAGGATCCAGAGGGAACACGTTTTGTACTGACCGCAGAGATTTCCAATATATTTTCTTGGCATGGCAAGACTCATCGCATTCACACAGTAGTTATTGTGTCTGACATTAGTGAGGCTCGTCAAATCCAGGAACGCCTTAAGAGGCTTGGAAATGTGTCAGCCGACGGACGCCCGATCTTCGGCTTTCCTGCCAAGGAACTCGTTAAGATAGTGAGAGAATCCTCTGCTGACTACCTTGTAATTCCAGCCCACATCTGGACTCCGTGGTTTTCCCTTTTTGGTGCCAAATCCGGCTTTGATTCCATTGAAGAGTGTTTTGAAGAGGAAACAGAGTATATCTACGCACTTGAAACAGGACTATCCTCTGATCCTCCGATGAACTGGGTGTGGTCGGCATTGGACAGATTTACCCTTGTATCAAACTCAGATGCCCACTCCCCTCAAAAAATCGGAAGAGAGGCAAACTGTTTCTCCTGCCCTGTAGAATACAAGGAGATGACCGCCGCCATTAGGGATCCTAAAAAAGGCTTTTTGGGAACCATTGAATTCTTCCCAGAAGAGGGAAAATATCACTATGATGGACACAGGCTCTGCGGAGTATGTCTATCTCCCAATGAAACCAAGAAACTCGATGGAATTTGTCCTGTTTGCGGGAAGCCACTAACCATAGGAGTCATGCACCGTGTAATGGACCTGGCAGACAGGCCAATGGGTGATATTCCGGATTCTGCCCTTCCTTTTGAACATCTGGTCCCCCTTAGCGAAATCCTCCAGGAGGCCATGGAACTCAAGACCTTTTCTAAGCGAGTCCAACGAGAATACCGTCGTATAGTATCTGAAATTGGAAGTGAAATAGATGTTTTATGCAAGATCCCCATAGAGGAACTAAAAAATGCGCTTTCAGAAAGGCTTGTTTGGGGAATAGAAAAAATGAGAGAAGGCAAGGTCTCTGTCATGCCAGGGCACGATGGCAAATACGGAATTGTAAGTGTGTTTGGAGACAAACCTACAAATGGGAAGTTTAAAGCCCGCACTCAATCCCAAAAGTCCCCTCAAAAGACTCCATCTAAACAAAGAAGCCTTTTTTAAAAGAGTGTCCCATTTTTTATCGAAATGAAAATCCCCAGTGCGGCCACAATTACAATCCAGGCTATTAGGACAAGATTGGCAAAATTGCCAATTTTGGGGGATATTGTCACAACAGTACCTTGTTCCGCACGTCCGGCCTTAAATGCGGCTACAATTGGGAAATATAGGACTGCAAGCCCCATAATGAACGTTCCGAAGAAGAGAGCGGTGCTTCCCCAACTGATATTTAATTTGTAGGAAAATATGCTGTAATCAAATGCCCCGACGTACTTTATCCTCAGGATCTCTCTGGCGTAACTCATAATAAATATGATTATACTCATTATAATAGCCACAAGTATAGAGTGTTTCACAGGCTTTATAGATGCCTTGGCAAGATAAAGCATCAAGATTACTGCGCCAATCACTGATAATAGAAAGATTGGATTTTTTAAAAATTCTAGAGAAGATGGAACTTCACCTGCCCACCAAAATCCTGCTCCAACTGAAAACAGGGTTCCATACAGGGCAAGATTTATCCCCTTTTTAGCCACGTAGTCCAAGTAACCCTCGTCAATGTCCTTTCGTGGGGAAAAATACCAAGAATATAGCATTAAAAACACCCCAGTTACTGCAAAAGATGCAAAGAGATAGTGGCTAATACGCCCAGGGCTTACCCCATGAAATCTTGCTCCTCCTGTAAGAAGACTACCATCTGCCTCTACGAGCCATTTAAACCACTGTTCTGGGAGCAGAGCCTCCATGGATAGCATATGGATGATCAATCCTGAAAGCACTATGCTGACAACTCCCACATATGCCCAAAAGAGCTTTAGGTTGCCATCTTCACCATTTTTTTTATTTCCAAGGTAAAAGCCATATGAAGAATAAAAGGCTATACATACCAATACTAGAAAGATCATAGTCCAAATGGCACTCATGGTGTTAGAAGCGTACCAGAATGGGTCATAAATAACTTGTACAAAGAGAAGGGGAGCGACTCCAAAGACTATTCCCAGAGAAAGTGCAATTGTACTCACTTTTCCCAGGGCGCAGGCGAGTCTTTTGCCAAATGGACCTCCATTCCATGCCTCCCAAACAGCCACAAAAAGCCCGCCTACCACAATATTTATAGCAATGATGTGGACGGAAAAGGTAAGGACCATAAGAAATTGAAACACTATTGGATAAAAAGGCAGTCCAGACGGATCCCTCAGGCCATTCAAGAATTGAGAAAGATCCATTTTTACATCCCTCCTTTGGGAAGCGTAAAGAGAAACTCCCCGATCAATGCCTTGTCTTCATCATTTCCAGGAAATGGCGGCATGTACGGGTAGTCCCCCAATGCGTCCATAAAATCTGCTATGTCATCTGGAGATTCTGGATCCAAACGCGAAAGGAGCACAGGGAGAGGACGTATAATCCCATTTACCTCAAGGGAGTGACAGTTTCCGCACACGTAAAGGGTAAGAATGCGCCCCGCTTTAATCCTGTCTTTTGGCTCTTCTAAATTAAGGCCACCTGCCCAATATATATTTTTTATAAAACCCTCTTCCTGATATCTCTCCACTTCATTTTTGATCCCCTTTGCCGGAATATCTCTACCAATCAACTGATTACCATACATGTATTGGCTTATCACAAAGGGGCGCCTTACGCCTTCACGGAATCCCTCTCCAGCACCAATTCCTACAAAGAGGACTATTAACATTATTATTCCTGACACTACGCCAGCATACCTGGGTCTTATGAGTCCAAAAAAGACAAAATAAAGAAGCACCACAACATAAGAGGTCCCTGCCACATAAAGGAGTGTTTTAAGGTAGGGGAGTCCTCCGTAAAAGGCCATCTCCTTGGCATTTTCTGGAAGCTTTTGAAGATACCAAAGGCTAAAGATGGCACCAAAGACCATACCAGCGATACCCCATATGCTTGCCTTTTTGATTATCTCTTTTCCAACTTCGTCATTTTTCATCCTGCTCGCCACAATTACAGCATAAAGCCCTGCAATACCAAACATCATGGAGGTTCGAACAAACAGTTGCGGCCAATAGGTTTCATTAAAAAAGCCATCAAAAAAGCCACCGGTCTCACTCCACTTTCCAGTTGTGAGCATGAATGCAAGTATTCCAGTGATAATTATCATGCTTATCCAGGCTGCCAATGCATAGGTGAGCCCGATTTTTAGGTGGCTTTCCTTGTCAATCCTGCCAAGGGTGTAATAATAGACATAGATTGTTGCTATTTCTAAAATAAAAAATACCCATTCAGTGGCCCATCCCCAGACATAATTATGAATAAGCCCTGAAATCCCACGAGGACTTGCCACAGTTGCAGAATACCAGATCCCTACTCCTGTTATGCTTCCTATGACAAAAGAGAATATAAGTATGAGAAGGGTAAACTTTTTGAGGAATTCAAAGAGTTCAGGCCTGTTCTTCCTAACTGCCTCTCTTTCAATATAAACATTGAACCAAAATGCCCCTGTGGCAAGGTGCGATGGAAGGATATGAAAACTTGCAATAATAGCAATTATAAGCCCAGATGTAATCAATGGAACTTCCCAGAAAGGATACATTCCTCCCCCCTTTCATTTAATTTTTTACTTATAATTGAGTTTTTTTTCAAGAATTTCCAACTCAGATACGATCCCACCCCCTTACTTGACTGAAAATTGATCAGGCATTTCAAGTTAGAGCATATGAATTTTTAGGGATTTGGCAAATACTTTTTCTCGTCTCTATTTAGTTGTCATTGATACGATTGCGTCAAGACCAACACAATTTATCCCCAGGGCTCCGTCAAAGTCACGTTGGCATAATTGAAGATTCAACAGGAAGGAGATGTCTTTTGGCCTCAGATTAGCGGCATTGCAAACGGGCGGGGGCGTCTCCAAAAAGGAACGGTTTGGTCGAGCTCCGTTTTGCCCCCTTTTGCCGTGCAGGATTTAGGTTGAATTTAAACTGGCTCTACTCTAACACAGGTGCTACTAAAATCGGGAATGCCACCAACGAGGTCAATTAGGGGGGTATTACCGAAATCATAGTCCAAGTCTGAAAGTTCGTTGGGATTGATACCCTTACCAAGACTTTGATCAGAGATTACAATATCCCCTTGGGTAACTGTTTCTCCACCGAGCATCACATGCTTGGCATTTCTTATCTTTAATGAAGATGCCCCAAGCCCTTTATGCCCATAAGAAATAGAGATAGCCACTGTGCCAGGCCGTATGGTCCAAGTGGTCCTAAGCTCACCCACAACTCCATCTCGGTTGGACCTGCTTTTGACCCACACAAGATCCCCATCCCTGAGCTTAAGCCTTGCGGCATCCCCTTGGTTCATGAGCACAAAATTTTGTGGATGAAGTTCCAGAGCCACCTTATGCCATATGGTCCTTGATTGCGTGTGAAGGGCTTGCTTGTAACTAATGAGTGTAAATGGAAAATCAGGGTCTCCTTGATTTATGGGAGGAACGTATCTTAATGAACCATAAAATCGCCTTCCAGTAATTGAACAAACGGTATCTGAAAGACCTTCATTGTAAATGGTAAAACGCTTTGGTCCGTATTTAAATGCCTCTCCCCAAAAACAGTTTTCATATGGAGAAAATAGACCACCTCTTGAAAGGAGGACACACACCCTCCTCCACTCCTCTTTGGTAAGAATAGCCTTATATTTGGAGACAGGGTAATTTCTCTCAACAAACTCAATAGCCTCAGTATCATCACATCTTAAATTAGCGTTTTCCGCAATATTTGAGAAACCTCGAAGGTAGAAGTCTTCTGCCTGTTTTAAGGGATACACTCTAGAATCCTTCCCTGGTATGGCATTTTGGCCAAAGCCGGGGAGATTCATGGCCTCGGCAAGGTCAATCAAGAAGGTTTCGAGACATATCGGCCTTCCGTCTCTGGTCTTTGGAGTGATGGGTTCTATTATAGGGGTCCTTACGGCTGTAAACTTAAAAGCAGGGGCGTGGGGGCTTAGCCAGCCGTAGTGCCCCTCAGCATAGGTAATATCTGGAATAATATAGTCAGCGTAAATATTTGATTCGTTTATTCCGATGTCTATTGAGACCAAAAGAGGCACCTTATCTGGGTCCGAAAGGGTGGCTTTGAACCGATTGCCACCTGGTATTGAGTATACTGGATTAAAAAAATAGAGGAATAGTGCGGTAATTGGATAGGGGTACTTAGTATCTATACCAGAGAGGGCCTCTACACTCAGCCCCCCTTTTGTAAAAGGGAACCAGGGTCTAGTTGCTGGATAGGTTTTTTCACCTGAGCTTTGTTTCTTCCTATATTCAGTTGAATCTCGATAGTCTGCCTTTTCCCTCGATATCTTTATTCCACGAGGTTTCCTTTTTCCCTGAAAATTCAAAAGATCGTACGAACCTTTCTTCCAGGAAGAGAGTCCTCCTCCAGAAGTGATATATCCGCCCTTTCTTCCAAGGCTGCCTGAAAGGGCGTTTAGGGCAGCTACTGCATATGCTGCATATGTGCCATTCACATAGTTTCCGGCACCATGATACTGGCATACTGAGGCATATGGGGCATGGTCCGAAAACTCGCGGGCAACCTCCTCTATTGTCTCTTTATCTACACCTGAAAATCTGGCGTAGTCTTCAATTGAGTGCTCAAAGACACCTTCTTGCATTATATTAAATGCACTTCTTACCCGTATCCGTTTCCCTTCACCGTCTTCAATATATTTGTCTACATTTAGCTCAGCACATTTGACCTCGATGTAGGATACGAGTTCGTCTCCACCCTTTTTCACTACAACAAAATGGTCTTTCTCTTCTTTTGAGACATCACTGGAGACATCCCCTAATCTCAAAAATTTTCCATGCCTTGGATCATTTTCATCCCAGACCACGAGATGGGTCGCATTTACATAGGCCCCATTTCCAAGTTCCAATGCCGCCTGTCTGTTTGGTGCCTCAAGATATTGCCTATTAAATCTCTTATTTTCTATAAGCCACCTTATGATTCCCAGGGCAAAGGCCCCATCCTGACCAGGCCTTATGGGAACCCATCTATGAGCATGTGCCGATGCCTTTTGGGCACGCGGGTCCACGATTACGAATTTTAAATCTCCATTTCGCGCTCTTTTTGCGAGGGTCGCTCCATAGGTGTTTAACCCTGGCTGAAGGGCCTCATACACGTTTGCCCCAAATATAATGATGTATTTTGCACTCCAGGGGTCTGCCTTCAACTCCACGGCCTCTCCTTCAGTAAAGGCATAATTTCCCATTCTGAATCCAAGGCCGCAAATGTCAGTATGTCCAATCCTGTTAACAGAGCCAAAGGCGTATTTAACAAATCGATCTATGAAGGCCTTTCTCCCATGTTGAAGCCTTCCTGTCATAAAGCAAAAGCCGTTTCTCTTAGGCCCGAGTTCTGGTGCATCAGGGTCAATGGACTCGTCAGAGAGAAGATCTTTTAGACCTGGCACGTGGCGATCTTCTCCTAAATGGGAAAAGAGTCGTCCTCCATTGACAATCTCGGTTATGAGCCTTTCCCACTCAATGGGCTCAAATTTCCCCTCGCCCCTTTTTCCTACCCTCTTTAGGGGCATCAGAATCCTATAAGGACTGAATACATAGTTTGAGATCTCCTTGGCCTTCCCACAGACTGAGCCAGAAATCTTCAAGGATTTTTCAAGAGGGGTTTCTAAAGAAATTGGTTGCCCTAGAGTATTATAGGGATGATATGGATTACCCGTAACAGTTTCTATCTTGCCGTCCCTTGAAAAGGCCTTTATTCCACACCTAGCATTGCAACCCAGACACAGAGTGTGAATGACCCTTGTCTCAGGACTTGAGAGATATTTGAAGGTCCCCTTTTCATAGGATGGAAATATCGTCATATCGCTTTTATTCATACCCTTAGAGGAGACCAACGCACACCCTTGCAAAAGAAAAAATGGTGCCCCCTTAAAAAGAGTTCTACGAGAAATCCCTTTTTTCATCCCTGTTCTCCACAGCTGGGATCATTGATTCCAAATTCTCATTTCCAGCGTAAAAGATCCTACCTCCACGCCCAAATCTAGCTCCATACTGGAACAGATGTTTCTTTGAGATATATTCTCTAAATTCCCCTTTGGGATTATTTAAGTCCCCAAAAATCCTTGCACCACTTGGACATGTCTCAACACATGCTGGTTTGAGTCCTTTTTCCAGGCGTTCAATGCATAGATCACACTTAAATGATCTATTTCCAAATCTCTCATCCAGATGCCGTGCCCCAATGGGACAGGCCTTTATACACTGGCCCTTGCCATCACAAAGCCTCCAATCTGTTATCACAATTCCACTTTTCAATTTTTTTATGGCTCCTTTAGAGCATGCAGACAGACAAGGGGGGTTATCGCAGTGATTACACTGCACTGGAACAAAGATCGGGCGAACTTGAGGGAAGTTACCTATGGTTATGGACTTTATTTTGATATTAAATGCACCCTGTGGGGTGTTTTGATCGATTTTACATGAAACAACACATGCCTCACACCCCATGCATCTTTCCAAATCAACGATCATTGCATATGAAGGATACGTGCCTTGGACATTGGCATCAATACTTTTGGGAATTGACAACCCAAACAAACCAAGTGAGGCCCATTTTAATAATTGCCTTCGACTACCCTCAATCATATTTTCTTTATTCCAGATTCCTTTGGACGATCTCATAAGAAAATTTTTCTGGTGCCAAGGGGTCTAGGGGCCTTCCTCCTATCTCTGCGTAAGGATACATGAAGTAGTTTAATGGCCCCTTTTTGTTTTTGGGATTTAGATTAATGTCTCGTCCAGTGCCAAACTTAATACGATATGGGTCCACTGCACCAAAATAGTATGAAAGAAGCGCTTTTGCCTCTGGTGAGGCGTAGCAAAGCTTCTTTTTAAGAAGGGCCTTTAAATAGTCCCCTGGATCAGCTACAAACCACCCGTAGCCTGGGACATAAAACTCTGCCCAACAGTGCTGCCATTTGGTAATGTTTACTCCATCCGTCTTAGCAAGCCTAAGGCCAAAGACCTCACGAGCTGGTATCCCTGCCCCCTTTAAAAGGGCGACAAAGACTGAATGGATGTCTGCACACTTTCCAGATTTCTTTGAAAGCAGTAGACACACGTTTCCCCTTCCACATCCCTTTGTCTTTGGGTCTCGCCTCATGTTTTTGGCAACCCAAAGGTAAATAGACCTTGCCTTTTCGAGTGTCCCGTGTTTTCCCTTCGTTATCTCTTGGGAAAGGGCCTTTACAGCCTCATTTATTGGTGCAAGTTTTGATCCTTTCAGGTATTTGGCCAAAAAGACCTTATCTACACAGCCTGAGTCAGAGAGGGCTTTATCTTTTCTCTCCCACCTTGTCACCTCAAAACTCAGGCTAAGCCTCCTATCCTTTTTACCCTTTGGCCAATAGGCATATAGAATGTGGTTTCCAAACTCCTGATCAGTGTAGAATCCATGAGAGGAATAGGTCCCATCTATTTTTACATTAGTTATCAACTGATATGCGTCTGATACTGGATATGGAAGCCATAGCATGGCCTCCTCATTTGAACCGTGGGAAGAAAGGTCAATTGTCATTGTGACAAGGGTCCTTTGGACATCACATATGCCAACCCCTGTCATGAACAAAAAAACTATGATGGCTATAGGAACTGATAAAAATCCATACGATTTTCTTTTCATGAATTCGATTTAAACAGAAAGATAGAAGAATATCAAATTGTTATATTTGATAGATATGTACTCTTCTATAGGTATGACAAATAGTTGAATTGGATTTTCCCAATTGGTTGATCAAGCTCAATTTTCGTTTAACAGTTCTTTGAGTTGATCCATGAAGGCATTCAGATCCTTGAATTGTTTATATACGGAAGCGAATCGCACATATGCCACATCATCCCATTCCTTTAGCTTAGCCATTACCTTTTCCCCAATTTTATTGGATGGGATCTCCCTCTCGCCTTTGTCCTGAATCTCTTTTTCAAATTCAGTTACGAACTCTTCGATCTGATCTAGGCCAATAGGGCGCTTTTCACATGCCTTCAAGATCCCTTCTATTATCTTTGTACGATTGAAAGGCTCTCTACGACCGTCTTTTTTTATAACTAGGGGATGAAACTCTTCAACTCGCTCATAGGTTGTAAAACGCTTTCCGCAGGAGACACACTCGCGTCTTCTCCTTATGGCGCGGCCATCTCGGCTAGGCCTTGAATCCACGACCCTAGTGTCTGGCTCCTGACAAAAAGGGCATCTCATGAGTTTAGCCTCACCAGTTCAATGCCTGCCTCACAAAGCATATCTTTGGAAAGCTCATCAGGATATCCTTCCCTGTAGTAGATCTTCCTAATGCCTGCATTGATCAACATCTTTGTACATATAACACAAGGTAGATTTGTACAGTATAGGACGGAACCGGCTACACTTACTCCATGATAGGCTGCCTGAATCAGACAATTTTGCTCAGCATGTAGGGCTCGACACAGTTCGTGACGAACTCCTGAGGGAATATTTAACTGCTCCCTTAAACAGCCTATGTCCAGACAGTGTTTTAAGCCACTTGGCGCCCCGTTGTAGCCAGTGGAGAGAATTCTCTTGTCCTTTACCAGGATGGCCCCTACCTGCCTTCTGAGACAAGTGGACCTCGTAGCAACGAGATCGCATATCGCCATGAAATAGGCGTCCCAACTGGGCCTACAAGACTCCAAACGCTCTTCTTCCTTCAATTCAAAACTCAAAACTCAACACTTCCAGACGTTCTTTTTCCTTCAACTCAAAATTTAACACTCAAGACTCAAAACTTCTAAAATGCTCTTTTCCTTCAACTCAAAACTCAACACTCAAAACTCATCACTCATCATTAATCACTTCCTCATATCGCCTGAGGCGTTCCGTGTATAGCGGATACTTTTCACAGATTTCTTTAACTTTCAGGCGAATATCCCGCACCATAGTATCGTTTTTTGGATCTAGAAGTATATCAGCAATATAATTTGCCACTTCAATTACATCTTTTTCCGTAAGTCCCCTTGTTGTTATGGCTGGGGTTCCAATTCGTATTCCGCTTGTAATTGTAGGGGGATTAGGGTCAAACGGGATGGCATTCTTGTTTACCGTGATACCAGCGCGTTCTAAGACTTCCTCTGCCTCTTTTCCAGTAATTCCCTTATCCGTTAAGTCCACCAGCACAAGATGATTGTCAGTTCCTCCTGAAACAAGCCTAAATCCCCTATCCATTAAGGTCTGGGCAAGGGCCTTTGCATTTTTCACGATATTTTGTTGATATGTCTTGAATTCAGGGGCAAGGGCCTCTTTGAATGCCACTGCTTTTGCAGCTATTACATGCATCAAGGGCCCTCCCTGGATACCAGGGAATATCTGGGAATTTATCAGCCTGGCATATTTGTCTTTTGCCAGAATAAAACCGCCTCTGGGGCCTCGCAGAGTCTTATGTGTTGTGGAGGTTACGAAGTCAGCAAAGGGTACTGGAGAAGGATGTATCCCTGCTGCCACCAAACCTGCAATATGGGCCATATCCACCATGAGATATGCCCCTATCTCGTCACAAATAGCCCTAAATTCTTCGAAGGGTACTGTACGGGGATATGCGCTTGCACCGGCTATTATCATTTTAGGCCTGTATTCTAAGGCCTTTTTCCCCAAATCATCAAAATCAATGGTCTCTGTATCTCTGTTTACCCCGTAGTGAATTACATTAAAAAGCCTTCCAGAGAAACTCACCTTGGCTCCATGAGACAGGTGACCACCATGGGCCAGATCCATAGATAATATAGTGTCCCCTGGATTCAGCACTGAAAAGTAGACTGCCATATTGGCCTGACTTCCAGAGTGAGGCTGAACATTTGCATATTCTGAACCGAAGAGGAGATTTAGCCTTTCTATGGCAAGCCTTTCAACTACATCCATGTTCTCGCAGCCGCCATAATACCTTTTCCCTGGATAGCCCTCTGCGTATTTATTCATGAAGGCGCTTCCTTCGGCCTCCATGACAGCCTCACTCACAAAGTTTTCAGAAGCGATCATCTCGAGTCCGCCTGTCTGCCTTTCGATCTCCGCCTTAAGCGCCTGAAATACTTCCTTGTCTGTGTGATAGAGGTAATGCATCGCCCTATTCCTTTTCAAAAAGCTTTATTCTTCTCTCATGCCGCCCTCCTTCAAACGGAGTGGCAAGCCAAATCTTCACAATTTCTTCAGCAAGACCTGGGCCAATAACCCTAGCCCCAAGGCAAAGGACGTTGGCGTCATTGTGTTCACGGCTCATACGGGCTGTATAAAGTTCATGGCAAAGCGCTGCCCTAATTCCGTTATATCTGTTTGCCACAATGGACATCCCGATACCAGTACCACAGATGAGAATTCCTCTGTCTACTGCACCTGTTACCACGAGTTCGGCTACGGCCTTGCCAAATAAAGGGTAATCTGTGGACTCACTACTGTGACAACCACAGTCCCTTACTTCGTGTCCCAAGCCATCAATGAGCTTTTTAATCTGCTCTTTTAATTCAAAACCCCCATGATCAGAGCCAATAGCAATCTTCATTTGACTTCCTCAAATCAGTCTTGATATTTCCCAAAGATAATGACTGCATTAGTCCCCCCGAAACCAAAGGAATTACTCATAACCCTTTGAACCTCTTGGCGACGAGCCACGTTGGGCACATAGTCAAGATCCATCTCAGGCTCTGTGGCCTCAAGATTTATGGTGGGGGGAATAATACCTGACTCAATTGTCAGGACTGAATATACTGCTTCAATGCCACCTGTGCCTCCAAGTAGATGGCCTGTCATGGACTTTGTAGAGCTTACAGGTACAGAGTAGGCGTGTTCGCCAAACACCTTCTTTATGGCACGGGTCTCAACTATATCGTTTAATGGGGTGCTGGTACCATGGGCATTTATATAATCGATATCTTTTGGCTCAAGGCCAGCGTCGGACAAGGCCATTTCCATACAATTTGCAGCACCCTCTCCATCTTCTGGTGGGGCTGTCATATGATACGCATCTCCTGTAAGCCCGTAGCCTAAGACCTCAGCATGTATACGTGCTCCTCGGCTAAGTGCATGCTCAAGCTCTTCGAGGACTAAGATCCCGGCCCCTTCTCCAATGACAAAACCGTCTCTATCCTTGTCAAAGGGACGAGATGCCTTCTCAGGTTCATCGTTTCTGGTGGACAGGGCCTTCAAAGCGGAAAAACCGGCAAAGGCCAGAGGGGTGATCACTGACTCGCACCCACCTGTGATCATACAATCTGCATCTCCCCTTTGAATGGTCCTAAATGCCTCACCGATAGCATGGGTACCTGCGGCACAGGCCGTACACACCACTGTATTGGGTCCCTTGGCCCCAAACATTATCGATATCTGTCCAGAGGCCATATTGGGGATTGCCATGGGGATAAAAAACGGACTAACACGTTTAGGCCCTCTATTTACCAGTACATCTCTGTAGTGCTCTATGGTTCCAAGGCCGCCGAGTCCAACCCCTGTTATGACACCTACGCGTTGGGCATTCTGTGGCGTAATCTTAAGCCCGGAGTCCTCCACAGCCATTACTGCACCGGCAACAGCAATCCTCACAAAGGGATCCAAGCGCTTTATGAGCTTTTCTGGCATGAAGTCAGACGGTTGAAAATCCTTTATTTCACCTGCTATCCTCGATGGATAAGATGAACAGTCAAAACGGGTGACGGGGCCAATGCCAGAACGCCCTTGGGTTATGTTTTCCCAGTTCTCTTCTACGCCTATCCCCACAGGAGATAGAATTCCAAGCCCTGTTACAACAACTCTACGCCGTCCTTGTTTTGCGTTATTTCCAGCACCCATAAATAGTTATGCCTATCCCTGTTGTTTTTCCTTTACGTAATTAATTGCATCCTGAACAGTCTGGAGCTTTTCCGCATCTTCGTCGGCAATCTCCATGCCAAACTCCTCTTCCATTGCCATTACAAGCTCCACCAAGTCCAGGGAATCAGCACCAAGATCATCAACAAAAGATGCCTCTGGTACAACCTTTGACTTATCAACGCTTAACTGCTTGGCAATTATTTCCACCATTTTTTCTTCAATACTCATATCGTCCTCCTAAATATATGTTTTTTTGTTTTCCACCTTCTGCATTCTACCGTATCCGGTCACGGGTAAATTCCTTATTTCCTCAGTGCTCCGCTTGGCCGGGCTATTAAAGTGTTTAGTTTTAAGTTATAAGTTTTTGAGTTAGAGGAAGCAGCCTTTATTAGACCTACTCCTTCAACTTAAAACTCACCACTCAAAACTTTTATAAAGCAGTAGTTGCGGTGCTCTGTGAGCAAATACATCAGGCACAAAGCATTCCTCCATTAACATGAAGTACGTGGCCAGTAATATATGATGCCTCAGGAGAAGCAAGGAAGACACATGCATTGGCTACATCTTCCGGGCTTCCCATTCGCCCCATGGGTATCTGTGAGAGAATACTGTCCTTAATCTTTTCAGAAAGTCCACTTGTCATGTCGGTTTCTATGAAGCCAGGGGCAATTACATTACATGTAATCCCTCTCGTGGCCACCTCTCTTGCCACCGCCTTTGTAAAACCTTCAAGCCCTGCTTTGGATGCGCAATAGTTTGCCTGCCCTATGTTGCCCATAGTTCCAACTACAGAACCTATATTTATGATCCTCCCCCAACGTTCCTTAAGCATGGGCTGAAGCACCGCTTTTGTACAGGATATTGCGCCAATGAGATTGACCCTAAGTACCTCATCAATGTCCTCTGCCTTCATACGCATAAAGAGGCTATCACGAGTAATTCCGGCATTATTTACCAGTATGTGGATTGGGCCATGAGATTCTATAATCTCACCAATGGCTTTAGCTGCAGCGTCCCTATCACCTACGTCAAAACCAACAATGACTGCCTCATTCCCTAAACTTTCAATCTCCTCTTTCACTTCAAGGGCAGAGGCCTCGTTTTTAGCATAATTTATAAAAACCTTTGCCCCAGATTTGGCAAGTGCCATGGAAATGGCTCGTCCAATACCTCTTGAGCCACCAGTTACTAGGGCATTTTTCCCCTTAAGATCAAACATCTAGGCCTGTCCTCCTCTTAGAGTCCTAAGCTCTTCCAATAGGCAATCAATAATTTCCTCAGCATTACCCACAATACCATAATTGGCGAATTTAAATATAGGGGCATCTGGGTCCTTATTTATTGCAACAATGATCTTGGTTCCCTGGATACCTATAGTGTGCGGTGCTGCTCCAGATATTCCAAATCCCATGTAAAGTGTGGGACTTACAATCTGACCAGTTTGACCAATCTGGGCATGATGCGGCAAGAGTCCCATGTCTGTTACAGGGCGTGTTGCCCCGAGGACTCCGCCTAAAAGCTGGGAAAGCTCCTTTAATTTTTTTATCTGCTCAGGTTCTGCCACTCCCCTGCCAGCAGCTATGACAACTTCTGCACCTTTATAATCTGGGACGTCTTCTGCTTCTTCTAGTGGTTTAAAGGACTCCAATACAAACGGATTTTTTCTGAGTTCATCTGGAATTGAGAGTTCTTCCACTCTCCCTGAAGCATTTTCATCCAATGGTACAGCCTTAAAGACCCCTGACCTCACTGTAGCCATCTGGGGTCGTCTGTCTTTACAGACAATAGTTGCCATTAAATTTCCGCCATAGGCAGGCCTTGTTTGTAAAAGGGCCTTTGAATCTGGATCAATGGAAAGATCCATGCAGTTTGCAGTAAGACCCGTCTCAAGACAGGTGGCACAGACAGGCATAAATGCCTTTGCCCTCTCAGTTGCCCCTGCAAGGATTATAGAGGGCTCTCTATCCCTTGCATAATGAGCTATAATCTCTCCATAAAGGGTTTCACAAAATGGGGATAGGACCTCATCTTCAATGACAATTACCTGTTTGGCCCCATAACGAAAAAGTTCATCTTCAACCCCTTTGACCTTTGGCCCTATAATTATACACGCTAGTTCCTCTCCAAGCTCCTCACTAAGTTGTCTTCCCTTAGTCAGGAGTTCAAATGTTACGGGGTCGATATTATTTTCCCGAATCTCTCCGACAATCCAGATTCCACCTTGCATAGCTCATATCCCAAAAAAGGTTCAAGGTTACAAACGCTTTTTCCTTCAACTCAAAACTCAAAACTCATAACTCAAAACTCATAAAATTCCTGCCTCTCTCAAAATGCCAATAAGGGCATCTACTTGTTCCTTGGGTGATCCCTGAAGAAGTTCGTGCTTTCCGCTAAATTCTGGCACATAGGTAGACGAAACCCTTGTAGGAGAGCCATTTAAACCAATTTTTACCTGATCCACACCAATACTTTCAGCAGTTAAACAGGGGATCTCTGCCTTCTTTGCACGCATTTTTCCCCTGAGGCTGGGTATTCTTGGACTATTCGCCCCCATTTCTATTGTCATGACCATAGGAAGCTGACAGGCAAGGGTATAGGTACCTTCCTCAAGCCTTCTATTGATTCTGACCTTTCCTTCTTCAATCAGTTCTATTGACTCTACACACGTGGCGCACGGCACGCCCAACCTTTGGGCAAGACCTGGCCCTACCTGAGCGGTATCACCATCGGTTGTCTGCTTCCCACATAATACCAAGTCCCATGTGCCAAGCTTTTCTATGGCCTTTGCAAGGATATAAGAAGTTGCAAGGGTATCAGAACCAGCAAATGCCCTATCTGAAAGGAGAACACCGTTATCAGCTCCCCTTGAAATCGCTTCCCTCAATGCCTCTTCTGCCTGAGGAGGCCCCATGGTCAGCACTGTGAGCTCTCCTCCACACTGCTCTTTCAAGGCAACCCCTGCTTCAAGGGCAAATAGATCGTAGGGATTGATCTCAGATGTCACTCCCTCTCTTATAAGAGTTCCCTTCTCCCGGTCGAATCTCACGGAATCAGTTGATGGAACCTGCTTTATACAGCAAATAATATTCATAATTATGCCTTTGAATACTCCTTATTTAGAGACTGGCCAATTATGTTTCTAAGAATCTGGTTTGTGCCTTCATAGATCTGAAGCACCTTTGCATCCCTCATCATCTTTTCCACAGGATAATCTTTCATATAGCCAAAGCCACCTAATACCTGAACCGCATTAGTCGTCACCTTCATTGCAACATCCGTGGGAAATAGCTTTGCCATTGCAGACAACTTTTGAAGATCCTTTTCTCCTGAATCTATTGTACGGGCGATAGAATATACGAGAGCCCTTGAGGCCTCGATCTCTGTAGCCATATCCGCTAGCATGTGCTGGATAGCTTGAAATGAAATTATAGGCTGACCGAATTGGACGCGACTCCTCGCATGCTTGACCGCCTCGTCAAGGGCAGCCTGACTGAGTCCCACACCCATGGCTCCAATACCTGGACGAGCAAGATCCAGGGTCTTCATGGCTATAATGAATCCCAGGCCACGCCTTCCGAGGAGTCTGTCTTTAGGAATCCTACAGTCTGTGAAAAAGAGCTCCCTGGTTGTCGAGGCCCTAAGCCCCATCTTCTTCTCCTTCTTTCCAAAGGTAAAGCCAGGATCCCCCTTTTCCACTATAAATGCCGATGCCCCTCTGGGGCCCTTGTGTTTATCTGTCAGGGCAATTATAGTGTAAATCTCTGCCTCTCCACCTGTGGTAATCCACTGTTTTGAGCCGTTTAATACCCAATAGTCTCCATCTTCTTCAGCAATCGTCTTAATGGCACCGGCATCACTTCCGGCACTTACCTCAGTAAGGCCAAATGCCGCAAATTTTTCACCTTTTGCGATTGGGGGGAGATAACGCCTCTTTTGTTCTTCTGTACCATAAAGCAAAATAGGATAGCTACCCAGAGCGCTTGCTGCATAGGTAGTAGTAACGGCTATACAGCCGTATGAAAGTTCTTCCAAGGCACACATATGTCCATGCAGCCCCCACCAAGGCCTCCGTACTCCTCTGGTACAAAGAGACCAAATAGATCTGCCTGGGCAAGGTCCTTCATTATTGACCATGGGAATTCTTCTTTTTCATCGAGTTCAGCCCGCACTGGAATTATCTTTTCCCTTGCAATCTGACGGGCAAGTTCTTTTATCATCTGCTGTTCTTCTGTAAGAAAATAATTAACCGTTGCCATATCCTCACCATTTCATCGCCACAGATCCCCATGTAAAGCCGCCTCCAAAGGCCACCATCAGCACCTTTGAACCCGGCTCAAGAAGACCTGCTCTGTTAGCTTCATCAAGTGCTATAGGAATACTTGCTGCGGAGGTATTACCATACTTGTCTATATTGATAAAGACCTTTTCCCTGGATAGGCCAAGCCTATTTCGAAGGTGCTCTATTATCCTCATATTTGCCTGGTGCGGCACAAATAGGTCTATTTCTTCGCCCCTCCAACCAGCTCCCTCTAGGGCCTCCATTGTCACAGACTCGAGGGCCCTCACAGCATGCTTAAAGACCTCTCTTCCATTCATCTCAATAAACTGATACCCCTTTTCCAATATCTCAGGGGTAACAGGGTATTTTGTCCCAAGGCCCTTTATATTCAAGAGTTCCCAGAGGGAACCATCAGCGTGGAGATGAGTTGAAACTATGCCTCTGTCCTCCGAAGTCCCTGTAAGAACCACAGCACCAGCACCGTCCCCAAACAGGACACACGTGGATCTATCCTGCCAATTAACCCTCTTGGAAAGCACCTCGCTACCAATTACAAGTATCTTTTGCGAAGGCTTATGTCGAATAAACTGATCAGCAATCGTGAGACCATATAGAAACCCTGAACAGGTCGCTGAAAGATCAAAGGCACCTGCATTTTTAGCGCCAAGCGCGTTTTGCACAAGACATGCTACACTTGGCATTTGCATGTCAGGAGTAAGAGTAGCTACAATTACAAGATCTATCTCTTCTGGAGAGAGCCCAGCCATCTCCAGGGCCCTTCTAGCAGCCTCAGTGGCGAGACCTGAATTTGTCTCTCCCTCTCCAGCTATATGTCGCTCAACAATACCAGTCCTTGTCCTAATCCATTCGTCGCTAGTATTGACAAATCTCTCGAGGTCCTTGTTATGAATAACCTTTTCAGGAATCTTTGAACCAGTTCCTATTATTATACTAGCCATAATTTACACAATACAATATTTAATCCTAATTTATAAAGATCTCTCAAGTAATAGGTTCAAATTTACGTCAGAAAGGTCATTTGCCACTTTAATTGCATTCTTTATTGCCCTGGCCTTAGACCTTCCATGACAGATTATTGCAATACCATTAATTCCCAACAGTGGAGCGCCACCATATTCTGCGTAGTCCACCTTCTTTCTAAACTTCTTAAAGGCCTTTTTTGCAAGGGCATAGCCCATTGAGGCAACCAGACTCCCCTCGATCTCTTGCTTCAACATCTGGAGAATACTCTCTGCAAGCCCTTCACTGAGCTTTAAACAGATATTGCCTACAAACCCATCACAGACAATGACATCAACATCGCCCTTAAAGACTTCTCGCCCTTCAACGTTGCCCACAAAGTTTAATCCACTTTCTACTAGCATGTCGTAGGCCTTTTTTACCTGGACATTGCCCTTGGTATCTTCTTCACCAATACTCAAAAGCCCAATCCTGGGATTAGGCTTTTTCAAGTGTTCCCGGGCAAAGACATTACCCATAACTGCAAATTGATAGAGATGAATGGGCTTACAGTCCACGTTTGCCCCGACATCGATCATTACTACGGGTTCTTTGAGAGTAGGCATTACCGTTGCGATTGCTGGCCTCACTCCCTTAATACGCCCCAGGGTCACCAAGGCCGACGCCATAGTGGCTCCAGAGTTGCCAGCACTCACAACCGAAGAGGCATTTCCCTCTTTTACAAGTTCGAAGGCGACCTTGATGGTGGAATTCTTTTTCTTCCTAAGGGCCTCTGAAGGGGCCTCATCCATTTCCACTACCTGGCTTGCATGTTTAATCCCAATGGGAAGACCCTGCTCTCCACTTTCCTCTAGGGCCTTTCTCAAAATCGCCTCGTCACCTACAAGTATTGACTCGACACCAAACTCCTTGGCTGCAAGAATAGCCCCTTCTACGAGGACTTGAGGCCCATGGTCGCCTCCCATGGCATCTACTGCCACAGGCATCGCCTATTCCATCTCTTCCTTTTCTTCAAAATTTTTGCCCTTATAGGTCCCGCAACTTGGACAGATCCTATGAGGCATTTTAGGTTCTGAACAGTGAGCACAATAAGAAAGGCTTGGTGCACTCAGTGCATCATGGGCCCTTCTTTTGCCCCTGCGGGATCTTGATACTTTTCTCTTTGGAACAGCCATGTCATACCTCCATTACGCATACTTAATTTTTTTAAGAACAGAAAAGGGGCTTTCTTCCCTGACTACTTCACATACACACTCTTCTACATTGAGATCCCTGCCACAGCCAGGGCAAAGGCCCTTACAGTCAACGCTGCAGAGCTGTTTCACAGGAAGACTCAGCAGTATCTGTTCCCTAAACACGTCAAAGAGTTCAACACTGATACCATCAAAAAATGCCACTTCAAGCTCATCAAACTTGAGACTTATTTCCTCTTTCATATGATCCCCTGTGTCTCTGGGAATCATCAAATATGAATATTTGATCGAAAGAGGAAACAAGTACGGCTTTAAACACCTATGGCAACTGAGGGTCAGTGTACAGTTCAAAGAACCTTCGGCCCAGATGTTAACTCCACGCCGCGATAGGCGAACTGCGGCAGCTATGGCCCCAGCAGGGTCACAGTGTGGGATCTCATCCAAAAGGCCTGGAAGGTCCTCATAATGAAATTCCAGTCCAGTATCTGGTATATCCTCAAATAATACAATTTCTGAAAAGCGTTTTTCCATCATTCCTTTCTAAAAAATCCTAAAATACGAATCGCTAACTATACGTTTATCCGTTCACTTGTCAAGAAGTAACCACTCAAAGTATTCAATCCATCTTAGTAGATGCCAGCCCGCCATGGCATAAGCTCCCTCTAGGTCATGTGCCAGCCAACAAGGCAGATGCGGCACTGCGTGAAGTTTTCCGTCAAGAGGGGTTAAGTAACTTTGATATTAAAATACCCATTTCGTACAAAAGATAAAGGGGAATTCCCATAAGGGCCATATTAAAAACATCGGGTGTAGGCGTCAGCGCTGCAGCGACAATGGCCACAACAAGCACTGCATATCGCCTGTATTTTGAAAAAAAATCGGGTGTTACAACTCCTGTTTTAGTCAAAACAATCATAACAAGAGGTAACTCAAAAATCACCCCAAAACCCAGCATAAAAAATCCAACGAAATTTACAAACTTCCCAACTGCAATAATGGGCTGCACTTCCTTGGAGCCAAACTGTAGCAGAAAATCTATTCCGAAAGGAAGAGTGACAAAAAAACAAAAAAATACACCTGTAAAAAATAACACTATTGATGACATTAAAAAAATAATAGAAAACCACGGGGTAAAGCCAAAGACTACCCGAAGTGCCTGACTCAGGCGCATGGCAAACCAAGGGGCAAGTATCAATGCGGCAGTGACCGCCGATATCTTAATGAGGGAGACCATGGGTTCAAAAACCCCATAAAAAGCAAGCTCCTGATTTAGATATGTCTTCATAAAGCCCAGGATGTCAGGTGCATAAACGAACACCACTAAGGATGTGAGGCTAAATGCTACAATCCCCTCAATTAAGAATCTCCTGAGATATAGTAATACCTTCAGGGCCGTCATAGATAATTGCTCTTGGGACCAGTCTCAGCCAGTAGCAGGGAGAAGGCAGAAGGAAGAAGGCAGAAGCTGAAGAGAGGTAGATTGTAGGGCCTCTGGCTTTTGTACAGACAGGACTTGCTTCTTCCTTCTACCTGTTATATTAGGTGAATTATCCCAACGGGTATTTTCACGGTAAATTATGCAATTGGCGAATTTGGCCAATATGCGAGGCGCGAGGGACGAAGCAGTGCATAATTTGGGATGAACGCTCATTGTCATGAGCTCCTTAGGATTGTCTTAAATAGGAAACTGCATTTCTAAATATTTGCACCCCTGCTCCCTCTTCAGGAAGGTCCATCCTGGTCCATCTCGGGTGATTTGTCCGGTGGGTGAATGCCTCTGGATGGGGCATAAGCCCAAAAATCCGTCCTGTAGAGTCTGTAATCCCTGCAATTGCAAGCTCAGATCCATTCGGATTCAAGGGATACTCCTGAGTAGGTTCACCTAGCTTTGGATCTACATACTGGAAGACTATATGGTTTTGGGACTCAAGAGTCTTTAATACGTCTTGATTCAGTGTAACAAACTTACCTTCTCCATGCCTTACCGGGACCTCCAGGTACTCTATACCTCGTGTAAACACACATGGCGAATTAGGATTTGCCTTGAGAGTCACCCATCTGTCTTCAAACCTTCCAGAATCATTATATGTGAGACTGACAAGACGCGTTGTATAATCCCCATTGATTCCTGGGAGCAGTCCGGTCTTTACAAGTAATTGAAATCCATTACAAATCCCAAGAATCAGACCGCCCCTTTCAATAAACTCGAGGATTTCATCTATAAGCCTCTTTTCCTTTCCTTTGATCTTGGCATATTTCAACCTGTGGGCCCCTGCCTGGGCAGCCCCAAGATTGTCTCCATCAAGAAATCCTCCAGGCAGATTAAGAAACTGATAGTCTTTAAGGCTTATGCTTCCATCAAGGATATCACTCAAATGTACTATATCTACACGGTCTGCTCCCCCAATTTTCACCGCATGCGCCATCTCTCTTTCGCAATTCGTGCCATATCCTGTAGTAACAATGGCCCTTACTTTAACTGTGCTCATGTGCTACGTTCCTCCTAGCCATTTAATAAGACTTCACGGAGTCTAATCCCAAATTATGCACTGCGAAAGAGGGCAAAAATGAATTTTCTTTTTATATCAATCAATTGCCTTATTGCAACCTATTGCTGAACATTCACCTTTTTGGTGCCTCAAAATTCATGCTTTTTTTGCCCTCTTTCGCAGCCCTTCGGGATTGGCGATTTTGCCCAATCTTCTTTGTTGCTCGGGGCTCGAAGTACCTAAGTACGTCTTCGCCCCTCGCGCCTCGAATCTTGGGCAAACTCGCCAATTGCATAATTTGGGCTAATAGTTGCCAATTACAGTAACTCCCCAATCCATAGGCGTTGGGAGTTCGCCTGTCATTCTCATCTTTCGTGACCACACGAATTAGCCACAACTACAACACTGCAATCCCCCCTTTTGTAAGCCTTCACAATATATAATCCCAAATTATGCAAACGGGATTACCATCTTTCTATTATCTTCAAAACCAACTGGGTAGTATCTACCATGGCCTTAAGGGAGATGCACTCGTTGGTCGTATGTACCTTCTCCATACCTATCCCAAGGATTGCAGTAGAAATCCCCTTGCCACACAAGATGTTTGCGTCGCTTCCTCCACCTGTCTCCTGAACCTTTAGGGAATGCCCAAGGTGACCGGCAGCACTCCTAGCAGTCTCAATTAAAACGTGGTCTTCTGGAATATTGAGTAAAGGGTAATCATCATTGATCTCCACCTGCACCACAGGTCCCTTCCCCTTTTGCTGACTCTCCAGACCTAGTTTATGAAAAGGTGCAACAATCTCATCCTGTACCTCTTTCAGCCTTTTTTCGTCATGACTTCGTACTTCACCCTCTATCTCAACTAGATCGGGGACAATATTTGTGGCCTTACCCCCTTTTATGAGGCCGATATTGGCTGTGGTCTTGGAGTCAATCCGTCCAATTGGCACCTGACTTATAGCCTTTGAAGCGAGGACAATGGCGTTTATCCCCTCCTCTGGCGCTATCCCGGCGTGGGCACTCTTGCCATGGACTTTGATCCTAAACCTTATGGCACACGGAGCGCGATTTATAAGATTGAAGGTCCCTGTGGTATCGAGTGCATATCCAGACTTAGCCTCAATCAAACCAACGTCCAGGGCCTTTGCCCCAAGTAACCCTATTTCCTCACACACTGTGAAGACAAATTCAAGGGGTGGCCTAGACAAGCCATTTTCCTTTATAAGCCTTGCGACTTCTATTAAAATCGCACAGGCAGCCTTGTCATCACCACCTAGAACCGTGGTGCCATCACTTCTGAAGACCCCGTTTTCAAAGATGACCTTGATCCCCTTTGCAGGTTCTACTGTATCCATGTGGGCATTAAAAAGAAGGGGAGTCCGTCCAGTGTCTCCAGGGATTTTAACGATTATATTGGCCGTCTCAGAACCTGTAATCTCTTGAGAATTGTCTTCAAGGACCGTAAATCCTAACTCATCTGAAAAGACCTTCTTTAGATACCAAGCCACCTCACCTTCATGCCCGGACGGGCTCTCGATCTCACACAATTCAATAAAGGTCTGTTTTAATCTCTCCTGATTTATCTTCATTTTAAAAACTACGCGTCATAAGGATTTATACAAGCGACAAAATGCCCTGGCCCAATCTCCCTAAGGACCGGACTAACACTTTTGCACTCCCCCTTTCGAACTCTGCATCTCTCAAAAAAGGGACAGGCATCATGAGAGAGTTTACTCCCTAGTTGGACATCTGAAAAGTCTGATGGTTGGCACTCCAGGGTCCGGTCAAGGTTTTGAGTTTTGAGTTTTGAGTTTTTAGTTATTGGGATCGTAACTTTTGGAACGGCTTTCATGAGTAGTCGCGTATATGGATGGAGCGGTGTAGCATCGGAAGGAAATATCTCTACAATTACACCCCGATACATCACAGCGATCTTGTCACTCACAAACTTCACTATAGGAATGGCATGGGAGATAAACAGAATGGTAAGACAGTGGCGTTCGTGTAGGTCCAGGATGAGATTTATTATCTGGGCCTGAATAGAGACATCCAAGGCGCTTGTTGGTTCGTCACATATTATAAAGGATGGCCTAGTAGACAGAGCCCTGGCTATCCCAATCCGCTGTTTCTGCCCCCCACTAAGTTCATGAGGATAACGATCCAAAAACGCTGGCCCAAGCCCAACCTCTTTTAAAAGAGAGACCACCTCAGCCTCAAGTCTGCTTTTATCGCAGAGTCCGTGTATCAAAAGGGGTTCCCTCAAGGTTTCATAAACCGTCTTTTTGGGGTTTAACGATGAGACTGGATCCTGAAAGATCATCTGGGACGTTCTACGAAACTCTTTAGAGATCCTACTGCCCTTGGCTTTTCCCCAAAGGGACCTTCCCTGGAACCATACCTCCCCTTTAGTCGGAGGTTCCAATCCCAGGAGAAGCCTTGCAAGGGTAGACTTTCCTGAGCCGCTTTCTCCCACCAGCCCAAGGATCTCACCTTCTTTTATCTCAAGATCCACATTTCTTACTGCCCGAACTTCATGTGACGATGTTGCAAAAAATCCCTTTTTTATAAAATAGCTCTTTTGAAGGCCTGAAGCCCTAATTAAAAGTGTTGAGTGTTGAGTTTTGAGTTTTGAGTTGAAGGAACAATCCCCCTTAAGGAGTTTTGAGTTTTGAGTGTTGAGTGCTGAGTTAATTTGCATCTTCATTCAATGTCTTAACTATTCTGGTTAGTATATTGACTATATTATTTATTTCCTTCAATAAAACATTCTTTTCCTTAAACCCATCCAAATAGCCTGATGCATCAAGCAACTTTATCCAATATGCAGTTTCTCTTGCCTCCTTGCTTGCTATTGACATCTTTGACATAAAATCTTTCCGGGCTTGCGCAGCCTACGCCTCCTCAATATTTGCACCAATTGACGTGCCACTTCGTAAAAGCTGTTTAGCAAGCACATATTCATTTTCAGATTGCAAATATTTATAAACCTCAACTACCAATAATGCGAACTTAAATGCCCGGTCCTCTATTCTCATATTCCTATAACTCAAAACTTAAAACTCAAAACTTCTATAAAGGTCTTTCTTCCTTCAACTCAAAACTCAACACTCAAAACTCAAAACTTCTATAAATCTTTTCCTTCAACTCAAAACTCAAAACTTAAAACTCAAAACTTCTTAATTAGGCTTTTGCCAGTCATCTCTTCTGGCGTATCCAGCCCCATAATCTCAAGAATGGTTGGGGCCACGTCCCCAAGTTTGCCCCTTCTAAGGGAGATCCCCTTTCTATTGGGATCGACAAGATAAAAAGGTACAGGTGAAGATGTATGGGCAGTGAAGGGACCTCCTTTTTCATCCAACATTTTTTCTGCATTCCCGTGGTCTGAGGTCACCAGGGCCACCCCTCCCCTTTTGAGCCAGGCATCCACAATAGCACCAACACACTGGTCTACTACAGTACAGGCCTTTATGGCTGCATCCAACACACCAGTGTGACCAACCATATCGCCATTTGCAAAATTGACCACCACAAGTTGGTAATCTTCGCTTTCGATCCTCCGGAGCAATTCATCACGGATTGACTCAGCACTCATCTCTGGTTTCAGATCGTATGTCGGGATGTCTCTTGGCGAAGGTATCAGGCATCTTTCTTCATTGTCAAAGGCCTCTTCTTCTCCCCCATTAAAAAAATAGGTTACATGGGCGTATTTTTCTGTCTCTGCAATCCTAAGCTGTTTTAAGCCGTTGAGGCTCATGACCTCACCAAGAATATTTTTTAGGTGCTCTGGTGGAAAGGCTACTGGCAGATCAAAGGCCTCATCGTACATAGTCATAGTAGCAAAATATGAGAGCTTTGGCCTTTGCTTCTGCGGGAATTCCTTAAAATCCTTTTCTGTAAAGGCCCGGGTTAACTCCCTAGCTCTGTCTGCCCTAAAATTAAAAAAGATTATTGAGTCTCTGTCTTTGACCCGCTTTGTCCCATCGATAATGATGGGCTTTACAAATTCGTCTGTCTCACCTCTTTCATATGCCCTTAGCACGCCATCTACTGGGTCCTTTTCAATGTGGCCTGTCCCATCAGTTAAGGCTTCATATGCGACCTTCACCCTATCCCAGCGTCTATCGCGGTCCATGGCGTAGTATCGCCCTATACAAGTTGCTATGCTACCAATCCCCTCACTCTCAATAAAATCCTGTAGTTCTTTCAAATAACCTGCCCCACTCTTTGGGGGAGTATCCCTTCCATCTAAGAAGGCGTGTATTTGAAGATCCCTAACGCCAAGGCCCTTGGCCATGCGTATAAGACTCAGCAAATGCTCGAAGTCAGAATGCACCCCTCCCTTTGACACAAGCCCAAAAAGGTGCACGGTCTCTCCCTCAACCATGGCCTCTTTTAGCACAGGATTGTCAAAAAAAGATCCATCACCAATGGCCCTGTTGATTCTAGTGAGGTCCTGATAGACGATCCTGCCTGCACCGAGATTGAGGTGTCCTACCTCAGAATTTCCCATCTGCCCCGGTGGCAGCCCCACTGCTTCACCAGATGCATCGAGGAGAGTAAAGGGAAACTCCTTTTTGTAGGAATCCAAATTTGGTGTGTGGGCAAGCTTGATTGCATTTCCCTCCACGTCTTCACGCCAGCCCCAGCCATCCATTATTACCAGCATGACCTTCTTTGAAATCATGAGGTTTTGCTCCTTATCTCTATACGTCTTGCCGTATTTGCTCACAGGGCACCGCATCTACTGCGTTGTGGGGCACTCGACGTACAGGAAGTACGACTTCGTGCCCTCCGCCTTGTATCTACCACCCTGTAAGCAAATACAAATCAGTACCTTACAATTTTTTCGGGGACTTATCCCCGTGACTGGATACGTCTTGCCTCGTGCCAGAGGCCCTCCAGGTCATAAAACTCCCTCATGGGTTCATAAAAGAGGTGGATGACTATGTCTCCATAGTCCATAAGTATCCACTTACCCTCTCTCTCACCCTCCACCTCTTTTAAATAGATTTTATGTTTTTTTAAGTGTTCCCTGAGCCTTTCAAAAGTACCCTGTACATGCCTTGTACTCCGTCCCTGGGCAATTATAAAGAAGTCACAGATACTAGATAGCCCCCTTACGTCTAGGGCTACTATGTTTTCTCCATGACTTTCTTCAAGCTCCTTCAAAAAAGCTGAAGCCTCTCCTCTACGTCCTGGACGTGCCTGGGATTGTCTTCAAGGTTTGCAGTATTGATTGCCTTTACGTTCATGTGGATCTTATGTTCCTCCAAGTAATCAATGCATTCTTGGGGGAGGAGAAATCTTGGGGATTTCCCTTCCCTCAACAGCTGCCTTATCTTTGAGCTCGAAATCTCAAGCTGCGTGACAGAAAACGTAATGATGCGTCCATTTGAAAGCTCCTCTGGGAACACCTCCTGAGCAAAGGCCTCTACGGCCTCTGGCCCCTCTCGCGTCCTTACCATCACCACCAAAGTGGCAAGATCAAATAATCGTTTGTAATCCTTCCACGTCGTTAACTCAAAAAAGGCGTCGCTTCCTATGAGGAAATATAAGCACGCCCCTTCAGGTAGGGATTTTTTTAAGGCCTCTAAGGTATTTACGCTATATGATGGAGTAGTTAGGTCTTTTTCTATTTCCGAGCAACTAAAACAGTTTAGTCCTTCTATCGCAAGATTTACGAGCCTCACCCTGTGCTCAAAAGGGGTGAGTTTCAAAGGATCCTTGTGTGGAGGATGATAGGTTGGGACAAAAATAATCTTATCAAGACCAATCCCCTGACAAACCTCCAGGGCACTCCTCAAGTGCCCATAGTGAATGGGATCAAATGCTCCACCTATGATACCAAACTTATTCCCTGATCTGTCCATCTCCATAAGCAATAAATTTTGTAGTTGTAAGCTCCTCTAGCCCCATTGGTCCATAGGCGTGGAGCTTTGATGTGCTTATTCCTATTTCTGCTCCTAGCCCAAGCTGACCTCCATCATTAAAACGAGTGGAGGCATTTACTAGGACAAGGGATGCGTCCACCTCTTTGAGAAAACGTCTTGCCCTTTCATAATCCTTGGTAACAATGGCTTCTGTATGGTTGGAACCGTATTTCGAGATATAATCCATGGCCTCGTCCATAGAACCCACTATCTTTACTGCCAAGATGAGATCAAGGAATTCCTGGCCCCAATCATCAGCTGTGGCGGCTACTGCATCCTTCAAAATACTTAGGGTCTTTTTACAGCCTCTTAGCTCAACTCCGGCCTCCTTAAATCTTTTTGCCATGGCCGGGAGAAATGTCTTGGCTATCTCTTCGTGGACCAACATTCCCTCCATTGCGTTACAGACCCCAGGCCTTTGGACCTTTGAATTGAAACAAATGTCTTGGGCCATCTCGATATCCGCATATTTATCCACATACACATGGCATACGCCTTTATAGTGTTTAAGGACTGGGATCCTTGAATTCTCTGCTACAAACCTTATGAGTCCTTCGCCTCCTCTGGGGATCACCAGGTCAATTTCCTCTTCGCGCTTAAGTAGCTCATTAACCGCCTCTCTATCTGTTACAGGGACTACCTGAACAGCTGCCTCTGGGATATCAAACTCTCGAAGTGCCTGGTGGAATATACGGGCAAGGGCCATATTGGAATGAATTGCATCTGACCCACCTCTTAATATCACCGCATTTCCCGCCTTAAGACAGAGCCCTGCAGCGTCAATAGTAACGTTTGGCCTAGATTCGTATATCATGCAGATGACCCCAAGGGGTATCCTAACCCTTCCCACCTGGAGTCCATTGGGCCTCTTCCACATTCGCGGGACCTCACCAACGGGATCTGGGAGAGCTACCACATCTCTTAGCCCTTGAACCATGGAATCAATCACCTTATCTGAAAGGGTGAGCCTATCAATGAAAGCACTTGATAAACCCTTTTCTTCTGCGGCCTTAAGATCCTTTTTGTTCTCCTCTTGAAGGGAATGTCTATTTTCAAGAATAAGCTCAGCAGTCCTTAAAAGACAATTATCCTTTATCTGAGAAGAAAGATTGGCAACTTTTCTAGAAGCCTCTTTTGCCTGTCTCGAAATTTCAGCGCAAATTTTTTTTACATCACTCATGACTTCCTCCCAATACCACCATATTGTCCCTATGAATGACTTCAGGGATAGTGCTTAATCCAAGCTTAGCTGAGATCTCCTCTGATCTCAAACCCAAAATATTTTTGAGATCCTTTGAGTTCCAACTTATAATGCCTGTAGCCACCTTTCTCCCACGACAATCCTTACATACGACACAGTCGCCCTGCTCAAAATCTCCTTCTATCGATGTAATTCCCACTGGGAGAAGGCTCTTTCCTCCTTGTTCAATGGCTCTTACAGCCCCATCATCAAGGTACAAGACCCCTTCAGGATCAAGGGTACAGGCAATCCAAGGCTTTTTCCCGTGGAGGATGGGCCTCTTTTTGGGCAGAAACAGGGTCCCAATGGGCTTTCCCTTCACAATGTCCAAGAGACATTCTGGCCGCCTTCCCTTGGCAATTACCATTGGTACTCCACTTGCAGTCACAAGGCGTGCAGCTTCGAGTTTTGATCTCATACCGCCTCTTCCTGCCCGTCCTGGCTCATTGCCAGCCATTTTTATTATTTCATCTGAAACATCTTCTACAACCCTCAAGATCTCTGCCTCGGGATTCTTTCGAGGATCCTCGGAATATAGGCCATCTATATCGCTCAGGGTAATCAAGAGGTCTGCATCTGCAAGGTCCACTACCAAAACAGAGAGGGCATCGTTGTCTGTAAACTGAATTTCGTCTGTTGCCACTGTGTCATTTTCATTGATTATTGGGATTATGCCCCAGCGAAGAAGTGTCTGAATGGTATTCTTTGCATTTGTATATCGCCGTCTTGCCACAAGGCCGTCGCGGGTCAGGAGTACTTGGGCCACGACAATCCCGAACCTAGAAAACGCACTCTCATAGTACTCCATCAATCTTCCCTGACCAACTGCCGCAAGTGCCTGTTTTTCAGGGATGGTCTTTGGCCGAATCTTACCTCCAAGTCTCAGGATTCCCGCTGCAATAGCACCAGACGATACAATCACCACATCTATCCCCTGGGAGCGGAGCCTGGCGACCTGGTCAGCTATCTGAATTATAATTGTCTCATCTAACCCAAGGTCTGATGCAAGTACAGCGCTACCAATCTTTATTACAAGGCGTCTTTTTGAACCTATTACCTCTTTCCAGCTCGTATCATTCATGGTGAAATTCTATATATCACAGATGCATGTAATTTACACTTGTTAAACAAGTGGTTGTGGCCAAACAATGAATAGTGAATAGGCGAGAAAGTCAATACCTTACCCGTTGGGATAATTAACTTGGTACTAATGCAATAACAGGTAGAAGGCAGAAGGTAGAAGTGAGAAGCAAGCCCTGCCTGTACAAAAGCCAGAGGCGCTACCTTCTATCTTTCTTCAGGTCCTCCCTTCTTCCTTCAACTCAAAACTCAAAACTCAAAACTCAAAACTTTTATACGGGGTGACGAATTCGTCCGTCATGAAGGTTTGGGATAACAGGAATATGGCAGGATAGAAAAGATTTGCCAGATTTTAAGAGCCTGAGATTGAGTTGGGACCGTGACCAGCAACAGCATACTAATTGACACCGATGTTTCCCGATCTGGAACCTGCTTATCAAAAGTAGTAAAATGCATCTTATTATAAAGATTGTCCTGAGCAAAAGATTAAAAAATGCATACCAGAAGATTCAGTAATGTCATCGGAATAGATGACGCACCTTTCACTCCAAAAAGAACCAACACTTTAAATGAATCTTATGATGAATTGGTGACAGTAGTTGGAGCGGTTTACGCCAAATTGAGCCTCCACGGGGTGCTAATCTTCAAAGTCACTCAAGATGGAGATGACGCAACAGATGCACTTATAAATGCCATAAAGGAATCAAAGTTCCTGGAACATATTCAGCTCATCATGCTCCAGGGTATTGCCTTTGGAGGTTTCAATGTGGTAGATGTGCCAAGGCTTTCTAAATCACTTAATAAATCAGTCCTAGTTGTTTCCAGAAGGGAACCAGACATGGCCAAAATTAAAAAGGCCCTGTTGGAGAAGGTACCCAATGGGTCTAAGAAGCTTTCTCTAATAGAGGCCTTAGGCCCTATGGAACCGGCTGCAGGACTATTCATTCAGCGTTATGGGCTTACGAGGAATGAGGCATTTAGTACCATAAAAAATTTTTCTATTAACGGACTTATTCCTGAACCCATTAGGGTTGCCCATCTAATTGGCGGAGCGTTGATTCGGGGAATTAGTAGTGGTAGGGTATGAGTAAAAATTTTGAGGACACAGTGGCAATTGTGCCACTCCATTAAGTTAAAACCTAAATCCATAATTGACCATTTTTTCAGGAGAAAAAGATGCACGTAACAGTAATTGGAACGGGATATGTTGGACTCGTTGCAGGGGCCGGCCTTGCTGATTTTGGACTTCAAGTAATCTGCGTGGATAAGATCAAGGAAAAGATAGATCTCTTAAAAAATGGGGAGATACCTTTTTACGAGCCTGGATTAAAGGAGCTTGTAGAAAGAAACATATCAAACGGTAGGCTCTCCTTTTCCACTGATCTTGCCTCAAGCGTGAGATTGTCCCTCGTAATATTCATAGCCGTAGGCACACCCTCCAAGGACGACGGCACAGTGGATCTCAGTGCAGTTGAGGCAGTAGCTCGAGAGATAGGTAAGACCATTGATGATTACAAGGTAGTGGTAACCAAGAGCACTGTTCCAGTAGGTACCAACAGACGGATCAAAGAAATTATCGAGAAAGAGGCACAAAATGGAATCACCGTGGATGTGGTTTCAAATCCAGAATTTCTCAGAGAGGGATCTGCTGTAGAGGATTTTATGCGTCCGAACAGGGTGGTTCTCGGCTCAGACAGTGAAAAGGCACTTGCCATAGTTAAAGACATCTACCGCCCCCTTTACCTGATTGAGACCCCTTTTGTCATAACTAATCTTGAGACTGCTGAGATGATCAAGTATGCATCCAACGCATTTTTGGCAACCAAGATCTCTTTTATAAACGAGGTGGCAAATCTCTGTGAGGCGGTTGGGGCAGATGTACACCATGTGGCAAAGGCAATGGGGCTAGACAAGAGAATCGGACCTAAATTCCTACATCCAGGGCCTGGATTTGGTGGTTCGTGTTTCCCCAAGGATACCAAGGCATTTGCAGCCATTGGCCAGGAATTTGGATCCCCTGTAAAAATCGTAGAGGCCGTAATTGAAGTTAATGAAAATCAGAAGAGAAGAAGTATAAATAAGGTAAAGGAAATGCTTAAAGACCAGGTGGCTGGAAGCACCATCGCTGTGCTCGGTCTTAGTTTTAAACCTAATACGAGCGACATACGTGAAGCCCCAGCCATTACACTTGTAGATGCCCTCTTAAAGGAAGGGGCAAAGGTCAAAGCATATGACCCTGCTGCACAAGAAGAGTTTAAGAGGCTTTTTGCCGAAGATAAGGTCCACTATGCAAAGGACCCTTATGAAGCAGCTGAGGGTGCAGATATCGTAGTGGTAGTTACAGAATGGAACGAATTTAGGAACTTGGATCTAATAAGACTCAAAGACATAATGAACCAGACTAAGATAGTTGACCTTCGAAATGTCTACGACCCGAAAAAGGTAAAGGCCCTTGGTTTCGACTATGTTGGGATAGGTAGGGGATAGGTTTGGAAGTTTTGAGTTTTAAGTTTTGAGTTTTGAGTTGAAGGAGGAAAGACCTTTTTAGAAGTGTTGAGTTTTTAGTTTTGAATTGAAGGAGGAAGGTAGCAGGGATCATAAGCTTCTACCTTCTGCCTTCTACCTTCTACCTATTTTGGGGGGGCTTAGGCCCCCTCCTCCTTATGAAGTGTTGAGTTTTGAGTGTTGAGTTGAAGGAAGAAAGACCTTTTCAGAAGTGTTGAGTTTTTAGTTTTGAGTTGAAGGAAATATCCTATTAATTAGCTCCTCAAGGCCGTATCCTTTTTTCGCAGATATTGTCACTGCGTCCTTGGGGAGCCTCCTAATATCTTCATCCTCCACTGCATCGATTTTGTTATAACATGTCAATACAGGTATATCGTCGATAGCCATCTCCCTTAGAATTTCTTCTACTGCCTCCTTATCTCCCTGCCAATCAGGACTGGTAAGATCCACTACGTGTAGTATCAAGTCAGCGTCTTCAAGTTCTTCAAGAGTACTCTTAAAGGCGGCTTTGAGCCCCTCTGGCATATCTCTGATAAAGCCAACCGTGTCAGAAATTACAATGTCCTGGCCAAGGCCCCTAATAAAGAATCGCGAACTTTTAGGGTCCAAAGTGGCAAACACCTTGTCTTCACTTAAGACATTAGCTCCTGTAAGCGTGTTTAAAAGGGTAGATTTTCCGGCGTTGGTGTAGCCTACCAAAGAGACCTTAAACACCTTCCCTGAACGCAATCGCCTCTTCCGTCGTTCTAAACGCCTCTTTGCAATCTTTTCAAGGTCCTTTTCAAGAGAATTAATTCTCTGCTTTACACGTCTACGGTCTATCTCAAGCTTCTTTTCTCCTGGCCCTCTACCGCCAATTCCTCCAGAAAGCCTGCTCATAGCAGTACCCTTACCAACAAGCCTAGGCAGGAGGTATTTTAATTGTGCTAGTTCTACCTGTATTTTCCCCTCACGACTCCTGGCCCTCTTGGCAAAAATATCAAGAATGAGTTGGGTCCTATCAATGACCTTGAGGTCCACCATCTCACTAATCTTATTGACCTGCACAGGGGTCAGATTCTGGTCAAAGATCACAAGAGTTGCCCCAAGATAAAGCCCGTCAATGAGTATCTGCCTGAGTTTACCAAGCCCTATCAGATGCCCTGGATGATATTTCCTGATCCTCTGATGGACCATGTCCACGACTTCCACGCCAGCAGATCTTGCAAGCAGCTCAAGCTCTCGCATAGAACGTTCGCGGATGTTCCTGGGATAAGGGCTTGCGTGGACCAGAATCGCCCTTTCTCCGCCATCAAGGATCTTTCCTCCAAAGGCATGCTGCATCTCGTCTTCAAGGCTCTTTATAAATGAGGCAAAAGGTATTTTTATGGACTGGACATCCCTAAATTCATGAATCTCCCACTTCTTCCCCTCTTGATTGGGTGGAAGTAGATGAGCAAGATGGATCTTAGATGGAAGGCCATTTTCAACATCTATGGCCACCATTGAATCCAGCCTAAGGAGGGCAAGGTCCGTCAGGTCTTCTGAATCCAGCCCCTTACCTATTCTCAAATGGGTGTGAATACAACGAAGCCCCTTTAATCGCCCTGGGCCGCGCCTTTGCGCACTTAAATCAGGAATGAGTATACTGTCCCTTTCACCACAGAGCACATAGCGAACTATGCCTTTTCTATCAACCAAAATGCCTATTTCTCTGCCGACATCTTGAGATATTTGGGCCAAAGCCCGGACGAGCTCATGAGTGAGGATTGAGTCTTGAGGACACCTTTTCCTATATAGCCTTTCAAGAACCTTTCTTTGTGAATGAGCAAGATCCCTTGTATTTCCAAAAACTTTCAGTTTATCTATATCCCTCCTTAAATATTTTTCAATTAGTTATCAATGTGTTTTATAATAATCGTACATACTCTCCCAATGTCAAGTTCCAGGAGCAAGTTCTAAGTTCAATGTTCTTCTGTTTCGCTCCCAGGCCCCTGAATTTGTAACCTAAATTATGCACTGCAAAAGGGAGCAAAATAAGTATGCCTTCACCCCTCGCGCCTCGCATCTTGGGCAAACTCGCCAATTGCATAATTTAGGTAAAAGTTTTTAGCGTTGAAGAACAGCTTTAAAAGTTCTCTTCCTTCAACTCAAAATTCAACACTTCTGAAGGCTAATGCTTGAAGTTGATCAAACTTCTGTGTAGCATTTCGGCATGAATCCTCGAATTATTGCCATTGCAAACCAAAAAGGCGGAGTTGGAAAGACCACGACCGCAGTCAACCTTGCTACTGCCTTAGCTCTTTTGAAGAAAAAGGTAATTTTGGTTGACTGCGATCCACAGGGCAATGCCACAAGTGGTCTAGGCTTTTCTCCAAATAAGACAAAACCACAATTATACCATATACTTACAGGGCTAAATAAAATAGAAGAAACTATTTTGTCCACTGACATTGAAAATCTTGATCTCCTGCCCTCAGGCATGGACCTTGCCGGAATTGAAGCGGAGATCTCCCTGGATAATGACAATAGATATTTTCATTTAAAAGAGGCACTTAAGCCCATAAAAGAGGCGGATTTTATCTTCTTGGATTGCCCTCCCTCTTTGGGTATGCTCACCATAAATGCCCTTGCGTGTGCAAGGAGTGTCCTCATCCCACTTCAATGCGAGTACTATGCCCTAGAGGGTCTGAGCCTCCTTGTCCAGACTATTCGCAAAGTAAAACAAACTTTAAACCCCATGCTTTACATCGAAGGCCTGGTGCTCACCATGTTTGATCAGAGGACCAGGCTAACCTATCAGGTGGCAAAAGAAGTAAAACGGCATTTCAGGCAAATAGTATATAGGACCAATATTCCACGAAATGTTAGGCTCAGTGAATCTCCAAGCCATGGAAAACCTATATTTGTTTACGATCCCCATTCCAGAGGGGCTGAGGCCTACATGAATTTGGCACGGGAATTTCTGAAAAGACAGGGGGAATCCGCATAAATGGAGAACAAACGACCCTTAGGAAGAGGAATTGGGGCACTTTTAAGCGAAGAAGAGATCTTTGAGGTGGGAAGCCCAGGCTATTTCCTGTGTCCCATTGAAAAGTTAAGACCCAATCCTAAACAGCCCAGAAGGTCAGTGGATGATGAGACACTGGAACAACTGGCAAACTCCATTAGGGAAAAAGGCATACTTCAGCCACTTGTCGTAAGGAGGTCAGAAGAAGAGGGTTTTTATGACATCATAGCAGGGGAACGCCGATACCGCGCTGCCAGACTGGCGCAACTGGCATCCATCCCTGTTGTTATCAAGGATGTGACCCCTGAGGAGGTACTCGAACTCGCCCTTATAGAAAATATACAGAGAAAAGACCTTACCCCTATTGAAGAGGCGGAAGCCTACATGAGACTCCTAGAAGAATACGGACTCACTCAGTCTGAACTCTCGAAACGTGTGGGCAAGGACAGATCCACCATCGCTAACTTTTTAAGAATACTTCGACTCCCAGAGGAGATCAAAAATGACCTCTCCCAGGGCATCATTACCATGGGCCACGCAAGGGCACTTCTAATGCTCGAAGAAGATGAAACAGCAATGATGACGCTCTGGAATCGTATAAAAAAAGAGGCCCTCTCTGTCCGCCAGGCCGAGGCAATGGCCCGGGCAATATTGAGTGGTAAACTCTCAAATGCCAGAGCAGAAAAAGCCAGACAGGAAAACGATCCCAATATTAGGCGTCTATGTGATGAACTCACCTATGAGCTGGGATTTAAGGTAAAGGTGGTCCAGAAGAAACGCGGTGGCAAGGTAGAAATCCACTATTCAAACCTAGATGAACTCGACAAAATTATTGAGCTCCTTGAATCCCTGCCTAAATAAAACCCAGCACAGGAGCATTCCCTGTTCAAGGTTCAAAGTTCAAGGTTTCCAACCCTGAACCTGTATTCCTTCCACTCAAAACTCAAAATTCAACACTCAACACTTTTGAAATGCTCAACACTCAACACTTCTAAAAAGGTCTTTCTTCCTTCAACTCAACACTCAAAACTCAAAACTCAAAACTCAAAACTTCCGAAGTGCTCAACACTCAAAACTTTTAAAACTGCTCAACACTCAAAACTTCCTTAACGGTTTTTGGAGCCAATTTTAAGGCCTCTTCTAGCCTCTCTGGATTTGGGCCTCCTGCCTGAGCCATATCTGGGCGTCCACCGCCTCTTCCTCCTACCACTGCAGAAAGCTCCTTTATGATATTGCCTGCATGTAGTTTGTCTACAAGGTCTTTTGTGACCATAACCAGGAGTAGGGCTTTGCCCTGATTTTTGGAGCCAAGCACCACCACTCCAGAGCCTAGTTTTGCCCTAAGCCTGTCACCAAGTTCCCTCAATACCTTGGGATCGCCGTTTTTTATTTCATGGGCAAGGACTTTTACACCAGAGACCTCGGAAACCTTTGAAACGAGGTCATCGACATCTAAGGCGCTTCCCTTTACCTTAAGCTCCTCTATTTCCCTCATTAAGGCCTTCAACCTCGAGGTAAGCTGATCAACTCTTGATTCAAGCTCATCAGGCGGGCATTTGAGCTTGGCAGCAAGCTTAAACACGAGCTGTTCAAGTGATTGAATATGGTCAATCGCATATTTGCCAGTAACAGCCTCAATTCTCCTGATACCAGCTGCCACGCTTGACTCAGAGACTATTTTAAAGAGCCCAATAGAACCTGTGCGTTTTACATGGGTTCCCCCACAAAGCTCGATGCTCACACCTGGGACCTCAACAACCCTTACTCGATCTCCATATTTTTCACCAAAAAGCGCCATTGCCCCCCTACTCTTGGCCTCTTCAAACGATGTTTCTTCAATCCTTACTGAAAGGTCCCTTCGAATCGCTTCGTTCACTATGGCCTCGATCCTTTGGAGGAGAACTGGTTCAATTTTTGAAAAGTGTGTAAAGTCAAAACGTAACCGGCTGGAATCCACTAATGAGCCTGCCTGCTTAACATGGTCTCCAAGTACCTCTCTTAAGGCAGCGTGCAAAAGGTGAGTTGCAGTGTGATTCCTGGCTGTGTCTGCTCTGTCTCCTTCAAACACAGAAAGATCATATTCCTCTCCGACCTTAAGCGATCCCTCTTTGAGCTCTATTCTGTGGCAAATAAGGGCGCCTTTCTTCACTGTATCATGGCACAGTGCCTTAGTCCCAGGCGCTCGAATCTCTCCCTTATCTCCAACTTGACCACCAGATTCGGCATAAAAAGGAGTACGGGAAAAAATTGCCTCTCCATACCATTTGGGACCCTTAGCCTCGTCGGTTGAACACCATGTTTCCTCTTCTTTCGAATTACCACCGTAAAGGGCAAGTAGTGTTGCTTTGGCCTCTAGGGTCTCATATCCTATAAACTCTCCTCCACGCCCCTGTTCCACAAGTTCCTGATATTTTGGAGGTAGTTCCTTGGTTACAACTTCCTTCGATGCTCCCTTTGACCTCTTTCGCTGCGCCTCTAGCTCTCTCTCAAAGCCTTCTCTATCGATCTCAAAACCCTGTTCTTTGGCCACATCCTGAACAATGTCTATGGGGAAGCCATATGTGTCGTAGAGCTTAAAGGCAAATGAGCCTGGAATTATCCCTTCTCCCTTTTTCCTCAGGGTATCTAATTCCTCCATGAGTATTTCAAGACCAAAGTCTAAGGTCTTTAAAAACCTTTCTTCTTCTGTATCGAGAATTTGCCGCATGGAGCTTTTGGCTGAGACAAGCTCTGGATATGCATCTTTCATCTCCTCAACAACCCTATCACACACCCTTGCCATAAAGGGTTCAGATAGGCCAAGGGTTCTTCCATAGCGGGCAGCTCTCCTGATGATCCTGCGCAAAACGAATCCACGTCCTTCGTTTGAAGGTATGACTCCATCGGCTATGAGAAAGGCTGAAGCCCTTCCGTGATCAGCGATCACCCTCATGGCAACATCTATTTCAGGAGACCTGCCATACTTCTGATTACTCAGGTCTTCAATGGCACGAATAATACCTTCAAAGAGGTCTGAGTCGAAATTATTCAATTTCCCCTGACAAACTGCTGCAATCCTCTCAAGGCCCATTCCAGTATCAATGCTTGGACGGGGTAGCGGATGGAGCTCGCCTGATTCATCTCTAAAAAATTGCATGAAAACTAGGTTCCATAGTTCAAGAAACCTGTCACAGTCGCATCCAACTCTGCAGTCCGGGCTTCCACAACCAACTTCTTCTCCCTGATCTATAAGAATCTCCGAACAGGGCCCGCAGGGGCCTGTGTCTCCCATGGCCCAAAAATTGTCCTTTTCTCCTAGACCAACAATGCGATCCTTAGGTACGCCTGCCACCTTATGCCACAGCTCCCTTGCCTCGTCATCATCTTCAAATACCGTTATCCACAACTTTTCCTTTGGTAACCCTATGATATTTGTAAGGAAATCCCATGCATAGCGAATGGCCCCTTCTTTAAAGTAGTCTCCAAAGGAGAAATTTCCCAACATCTCAAAGAAGGTATGATGACGTGCAGTGTACCCAACATTTTCAAGATCATTGTGCTTGCCCCCTGCCCTCACACACTTTTGACACGTTGCGGCCCGCTTGTAGTCGCGCTTTTCCTCTCCCAAAAAGACCTGCTTAAATTGGACCATGCCGGCATTTGTAAACAAAAGGGAGGGGTCGTCAGCAGGCACTAGGGAAGAACTTGGTACTACCTTGTGTCCCTTTTGTTCAAAATAACTCAAAAAGGCCTGGCGAATATCTTTGCTCGCTGTAATCTTCATTTATTGGTCTGCCTCCTGTCGCCTACTCTTGTCTGGTATGGGTTCATCAGATTTTTTTTGGGCGGTCTTTAGCCCATAGGCCGATCTAACTTCTCTTTCAATTTCCTCTGAAAGTTCCGGGTGTTCTTTCAAGAAATTTCTGACATTTTCTCTGCCCTGCCCCAGTCTCTCACCTTTATATGAATACCAAGAGCCGCTCTTTTCGATTATGTCAACTGCAGAGGCAAGGTCTATTAAAGAACTTTCGCGGCTTATGCCCTCTCCATAGTAAATGTCGAACTCAGCCTCTTTAAAGGGTGGAGCGATCTTATTTTTGACTATCTTTACCTTGGTCCTATTACCCACAAGATCAGCACCCTCTTTAATTGGCGATGAACGCCGAATTTCCATTCTCATGGTAGAATAAAACTTGAGCGCATTTCCTCCTGTCGTGGTCTCCGGATTGCCAAACATGACGCCTATCTTCATCCTAATCTGATTGATGAACACAAGACAGGTCCTGGTCCTATTGATATTGGCCGTGAGTTTTCTAAGGGCCTGACTCATGAGTCGGGCCTGGAGCCCTACATGTGAATCCCCCATCTCTCCTTCTATTTCAGCCTTTGGGACGAGAGCTGCTACTGAATCGACGACAATAATGTCCAAAGCCCCGCTCCTTACAAGCGCGTCTACTATCTCAAGGGCCTGTTCCCCATAATCTGGCTGGGAAATGAGTAAATCATCCACATTTACTCCGAGTTTTTTTGCGTATACGGGATCAAGGGCGTGTTCTGCATCAACAAAGGCTGCCATCCCTCCATCCTTCTGTGCCGAAGCTATCATATGGAGGGCAAGGGTAGTCTTGCCTGAGGACTCCGGACCATAGATCTCTATTATCCTCCCCCTGGGTATCCCCCCAACCCCAGTAGCTATATCTACAGCAATGGATCCAGTGGATATTACTGGGATATCTTCCACTGATCCACGTTCTCCTAAACGCATCACCGAGCCCTTTCCAAACTGTTTTTGTATCTGGGCTATGGCGATATCTACTGCCTTCCTTTTATCGGATTCTACGGGGGGCTTCATCTAATCCTCCTTTTTTGTTCCTAACTATCTATTATATTTATAAATATTCAGTCGATACATTTGGCGTCAAAAAATAACATGAACGCCTACTATTTAGTCATGTTTATACCTTAAATATCCAAAATGGACCAGTGTTTTTCCAGGTAGAAACCTAACCGCCAGTCACAGACAAACTCGGGAAAAATTTCAGAGGTCAATTCAACGATCCCTATGATCAACCAGACTATAATCCCGGATTATGCACTTCAAATGCCTGAAGAAAGTAATTTCTACGAATTACTGCATAGTTAGCATGCATCTTTTCCCGTTGTGCCTTCACCCAAAAGGTGAAGTTCAATCCGTAATAAATCCTCAGGCATTTGAAGCCGCAAGGGGCTCGCAATTTTACCGAATCTGCTTTGTTGTCGGGCACTTGAAGTACCTAAGTACGTCTGCGTACCCTCCGCCTTGCATCTTCGGCAAACTTGCGAGCCGCATAATCCGGGATAATAATTCGCGTCTTATTGAATATTACAATTTCAACTTTTTCGCAAAATTCAATTTCTCGCCTTTTATAAAAGGGCAAAAATCTGTTAATCCTTACAGTACTAAATGCCATATTTACTTGATTTTATTGATTTTTTTTCTTGACGCTCTTCATTTAGGCTGCTACTATTTTGTTAAGAAAAAATTTCTATCAATCAAAGGAGGGGCACCATGCAAGGCGCAATTGCTATTGCAAGAAATTGGGCTGAAACGCTTAGGGCAAGGAAATTAAGCGTTGCCATGGTCAGTGGAATTGGCCTAGGACTTTTTATTGGCTTCGGACTATTCTTCCTCTGGGTCCTTGGTTGCATAATTGGTGGGCTCATTGAAGCGGGGGGACCAATTGGCTTTGTAAAAAGTTGGTTTGACGCTGCCTTTGGGATTTAAAATAACCATAACCCTTTCTCAGCACTAAAAAGCCCGGGCTAGGTTGCCAGGGCTTTTTAATTGAAAGGCCTCAAACACTCGATCCTATCGAATCTATTTTTTTTCATAACCGAATGAGTACCTCATCTGTGCTCCAGCGGATCTTGAAAACATCCTTTTCAATGCTGAAACACTGTAGCCCCAGTCATTTTTTAAAGACAAAATCAATGACAATCTCCCCACATCTTCGTCACTAAAGAGCCTTTCCCCAAATTCATCCCTTTCTGGCTGGATCAAGCCCTGCTTTTCAAGGGCACAAATGGTCTTTAAGTCAATTTCCATGATCTCCAATACTTCGCTCAACCTTAATGAATACCCCATATTCAGCCCTCCGCATCGGAGTTCGGACACGGAACTGCCAATTCAGGCTGAGGAAACTCCTTATCCTGTGCAAGCCTCGCCAGACTTGGCATCATGAAAAGGACTGGTATTGCCGTAAAAGGGCCTAGTAGCATGGACATCACAAGACACCCAAAAGCAAGAAGACCTATTTTAAGGCATTCCAAGGATAAATAACGATGCATTTGATCCCCCCATTTATAATTCTTAGTACGCTAAAGATAAGCATATTTAAAAGCGGACAACAAGTCAAGTTTTTTAGAAAAATCAATATGTTATACGAAATTGAAACTGACAATTTTAGAACAAAATAGACTAATTTTTTTCTTGATATTGAATCATGTAATATTTATTTGAATCTTTAATTGATAAAATAAACTCAAATTCAATTTTTAGTTGGGGGCTATTAGGACACTCCATCTGAGATTATCCCTAATTATGTAGCTCTAAACCCTTGCCAAAGATGCAAGAACGTGGGAGGCGTAGCCCACCTTTTCTTTTGACCTTACTGACATTAGGTTTTAAATTAAACCTAGCCCTAAATGCCAATCGCGAGGGAATCGATACTTTTGTGACAGACGAGAATTGGAATTCGACAACAAATGACCGTGACATACACAGATAAAGCAAAAGCAGATGTTGCTCTCCTTGATTCCTTATGCAATAAAGAAGTTTTTGTATCAGGAGGGGCAATAAGGGATCTTCTTTTATCGAGACCAGTCATTGATATCGATCTAGTGGTCCCCCAAGATGCCGTAACAATCGCAACACAATTGGCCAAGGATATTGATGGAACCTTGGTATCTTTAGACGAAGACAACGGCATCTATAGAGTAGTTTCCAGAGATGGCCGTTATTTTGATTTTAGCCAATACAGAGATGGGGCAAAGGCCATTGATGAGGACTTAAGGTATAGGGATTTTACAATCAATGCCTTGGCCCTTCGCTGGCAAGATTTTCTCTCAGGGGACATAACTAAGCTCATAGATCCTACAAATGGCCTTCACGATATTAAAAAGGGAATTATTCGTGCCTGTGCAAAAGACTCCTTTCATAAAGATCCCTTGAGGATACTCCGTGCCTACAGATTTTTAGTGGAATTAGGATTTGAAATTGAGCCAACAACCTTGACCTATCTTCTTGAGTGTCAGGGAAAGGGGCGCCTAGATGAAGTCGCTAAGGAAAGAATCAATTATGAGATAACTAGAATCTTTGAGACCAACATCGCCTGGAAGGCCATAAACAAGATGGCCGAACTTAAAACCCTTCTAATACTCTTTCCAGAGCTCGAAATCGCACAGGGGGTAGAACAGCCTGGTTTTCATCATCTTGATGTTTTTGGGCACAGCCTTGAGACCCTCAAGATGGTAGAAAAGGTAATTGAAAGCCCCCACACCTTTTTTAAGCATAGCGAGACAGTCCGCGCATGGCTCAAAGAAAACAAACAACGGATCATAGCATTAAAATGGGCAGCCCTCTTTCATGATATTGGAAAACCTGTTGTTAAAGGCCAAAAGGGAGAGAGGGTGACTTTTTACAATCACGATAGGGAGGGGGCCTTAATCCTAAAGGGCATCTCCCGACGGTTTCGGTGGTCGCGTTCACTCGAAGAAATCGTCTTAAAATTAGTCGCCCTTCATATGCGTCCTTTTCACCTTTTAAATGATCTTAGACGAGGAGGTCCGTCAAGCAGGGCCTTGAGGCGCCTTTTAAATGCAACTGGCCAGGATTATGTCGGATTATTCCTGCTGAGTATGGCCGACACCCTTGCAGGTAGTGGTCCACTTAAACCTCCGGAGTTGGAGGAGGAAATCGCCACTTTATTTGATCATGTCCATACATTTTGGACTGAGACCTTGCGTCCCATCAGGAGCAAAGAGCGCATAATTACTGGCAAAGACGTCATGAACATCCTCGGCATACCTCAAGGTCCACTGGTTGGAAGGGCCCTTGATGCACTAGAGCAGGCACAATGTGATGGCCTTGTTAAAGATAGAACTTCATCAATTGCATTTTTGAAAAAATGGATTAAAAATCAAGGTAATGCGCCAAGATCTTCCTTTTCTCAGTCTAAATAAATACTTAAAGAACATTTTTGGAGAACGCGTCCAAAAAATCCCCCTCGACGCAGGACTCACCTGTCCAAATAGGGACGGCACCAAAGGGACTAAAGGCTGTATCTACTGTGATCCCTACGGATCTGGTACAGGAAGAGCGCGAAACGGCGTAACAATCAGGGAACAGATGATTCAGGGAATTGACTGGGCACGAAAAAGGTATGGAGCAAAAAAGTATATTGCCTATTTTCAATCGTTCTCAAACACCTATGCTTCTCCTGACAAACTCAGAAAATTATACAACGATGCTCTAGTCTCTAGTGACGTAGTTGGACTTTTTATAGGTACCCGTCCAGATTGCATAGATGATGCCGTACTGGATGTTATTGAAGAATGCGGTAAAGGCCGCCTCATAACAATAGAACTTGGACTTCAAAGTGCCCACAATCACACTCTTCAAAACATAAATCGAGGCCATAGCGTAGAGGATTTCGTTGGTGCTGTGGAATCAATAAAAAAAAGGGACCTCAACGTGTGCGCACATGTCATCTTTGGGCTTCCAGGTGAAGGTCCAGAAGAAATGCTGGCTACAATACAACTCCTGAAGTCGCTTAATATAGATGGTATAAAATTTCACCAGCTTTATGTAGTCCATGGTACTCAACTTTATGAGGAGTACAAAAAGAACAATATTTCTCTTCTTACGCTCGATGAGTACTGTTCTCTAGTTGCCAGGGCTATCAGCATTTTACCAGAGCGAACTGTCATTCACAGGCTACAGGGGGATCCGCCCAGAGACCATCTTATTGCTCCGAAATGGTCTTTGGAAAAAAACGAAATAAGACAA